>CAZQTQ010000005.1:0-25986 GCA_964596025.1 uncultured Rickettsiales bacterium | reverse complement strand
CGCGGCCCGAGAGCTCGCCGAGGGTCTCGCGGCGGCCGGCACCCTGCTGCACTGCGGTCGCTACGAGCACCGCTTTTCTCACCGACACTGGACGGTGGAGGTCTTTCGAGCCCAAGCTCCACTGCCGGCGGACTGGCAGCTGCCACCCGGGGGGTCGGAGGCGCCGGCACGAGTCTGGTTTCATCCGGATGCGTTCTCCGAGCTCGGCCTACCGACCGCGAGCCTCAAGGGCATCGACCTGGGGCAAAGTGCCGCTGGCGGACGCTGAAGGGACCAGGCCGACCAGACAGGTCCACCAAGGACCGACCGAACCCCGCACGGAGCCAAGCTAGCGCCCCAGGTGCATCGCCTCTTGAACCAGAATGGGTCGGTCGTCCATACCGAAGCCGATCGTACCCACGACGATGCTCCGCTCCTGGATTGCGAGAACTCGCCCTCCTTCGGCGCCGATTCGGTCCCCGCGTACGAGCAGGTGGAGCCGGCCGTCAGGGCCTTTAACCTCGGCCCGGCCCAGGGCGCCTTCGCGCCACAGCCTTACCAGCGTGAGATCGCTAAATGGAATGGTGTCGACAGTAGGAGGCGGCGCTTCGCAGGGGGTCAGCGGCTCCACCGCAAGTCCGCTTTGGGCGGCCCCAGTTCCGGCTCGAGCCGTGCCCAGACCTTCCAGAGCCGCCAAAGCCTCTCGGTCCGAAGGGGGAGGCTCCGGCAAGACGGAGCTCGGATCGAGGGGGACACGGGAGGGCGGAGCAACGGAGGACGGGGCAAGGGAGGGTGGGGCAGCTGGCACGGCGACCCCGGGCGGGGGGGAAGCCGCAAGACCACCGGACGCCGGATCTGAACCGCCTCCGCCCAGACCGGCGAGGGGGTCGGTACTCCAGCGGTCTACAACCTCGTCATTGGCCGACGGGGCGGCCTCGACGGCGGCCATTGGAGGTGAGGGCGGAGGGGCCGTGGGAGGCGCCGAGGTCGCGGCTACCGGGGGGGGCTCCCCCTTTGCAGTCTCCACAGAGACGGCAGAGGCATCGCCACCAACATCACGCGTCGCCTGATGGATGACGCCACCTTGCAGCGGTTCCCGCCAGGGACCCGGTTGCTCGACGGATTGGCAGGCCGAAGCCCAGCCCAGCAGACCGAGCCCAACCACAAGCCGTGGAAGCGCCGACACTAGAGCACCCGAACCTTCACATCCTGAACCGTCCGGACCCGGCGCAGACTCAGGCCAATCTCGATTCCCTCGCCGCAGGCACTCGGGCCCACATTGACGTTAAAGCCATGCACGTCCCGGAAGGCCCCGTGGCCCATCTTCGTCCGAAGCCTCGCCTCGACGACCCGACGGAGGCGCCGGTACAGCAGATCCCCAGGAGGCAGCCCATCCAGGCTGTCGACACAGGCCATCTGCAGGTCCTCGAGGAGGACATCAATTGGCCCCATCGTGCAGTTTTCCTTCAGTCCGTCGTCGGCATAGGAGCTGCCTCGGAACGGTTCCGGCCGCGCTCCTTGGCGCGGTACAGGGCCTCGTCAGCCCGCTGGATCCAGGCCACGAATTCCTCACCGCCAGCGCGCTCGGCAACGCCGAGACTGGCGGTCACCCGGCGGTCGCCAAGGGCGGGGAATGAGGTTTGGGCGATGGCCTCGCGAAGCCGCTCGGCCAGGAGCCGAGCATGGAGGCGACGGGCTCCGGGAAGGACCAGGAGGAACTCTTCACCGCCATAGCGAATCGCAAGATCGTCCTTGCGAACGGTCTCCAGGATGATGGCGCCAGTCTTCCGCAGCACGTCGTCGCCCGCCGCGTGGCCGAGGGTGTCGTTGATGGACTTGAAGTGGTCGAGATCGAGGATCACTGCCGAGACCGGCCAGTCCTGCTCTCGGCAGTGTTCCAGGAGGGCGGGCAGGTGCTCGTCCATGAGGTTGCGCCGCAGCAGTTGGGTCAGGGGATCTCGCTCGGAGTCTTGGATCTGGCGGGCCACGTCATCGCGGTAGGCGATGTCCACCGAGTCCAACACCTCGTAGCGCAAGAGGATATCGCCGACGTGGATGCGGTCTCCGTGGTTGAGTACCTGGCGGTTGATCGGATCGCCGTTGACGATGGTGCCGTTGGTCGAGTCGAGGTCCTGGATGACGACCTGAGCATCCCGACCGGGCAAGGTCTCCAGGTAGATGCGGGCGTGCTTTCGGCTGATTGAGCTGTCTTCGATGGCGAAATCGCAGGTGGCATCGCGCCCGATGAAGATCGCACGGTTGCTGCCTCCGGCGTTCACAAAGCGTCCTGGAGTGGGTCCCGTCACCATGGTCAGGGTAGGCACACGCGCCGTCCCCTGACCGCGCGTATTCACACGAACCTCGGAACGGAGCGTCCGCGGAATCTGGTCGACCAGTGTGTGTTCTTCTTCGACCACCGTACCCCCGCCCAAGCCCGTGGCGGGCGGCTACCCGTCGACCACCGCGTCCGGGGCTCCCTACCTGGGAAGCGGAACCAGGATGTCGAGAAGACCCAAGGGTGAGCCTGTCAGCGACATCGAGACACTCAAGAATACCACGGCAGTTGCAAACAGACCGATGGCAAGCCAGGAGACCAGTCCGCCTCCATTCAGGAGCGCAGCGCGACGCTTGACCGAGAGTTCGGTGACCTGGCTGGGCTCAACCGCTCCCAGCCCTTCTCGCCTTCGTCCTCCGGAACCGATCTGCTCCAAGCTCCGCCTCTTGGCCTCCGTGGGTGTGGCATTCGGGGCCACTGCGGTGAGTGCTTCTTCCTGCTGGCGTCGGGACCCGACCCCGGTCCGGCGGGCATCGCGTCTGACTCGGGCGGCCGGACCCGCCTCCCGCGCATTGCCGTCTTCCGACGCCTTGGGAGCCTGCTCGCCCCGGACCTTGCGGCCCTTGTCTTTGTTGTCGAGAGCCACTTTCGCCAGGAACTTCAGGTCGCTCCGCTTGGCTCCGAGTGCCCGGGCAATCCGCCGCAACCGACGCGCCACACCGTCCATGTCTTCGGGTCGATCTTCGGCTTCAGTCTCCAGGCAGTGCAGGATGAGTTCTTCGAGGTCGTCGTGCTGGAGATGCCGCATGCGGCGAGGGCTCTTGTCGCGCTTCGCCTTCAGGACCGTCAGGAGGTCGTCGCCTCGCTTGAGGCCCAGCGGCTCTCGCCCCTCGGCAAGCTCGTAGAGCATCACGCCCAGAGCGTAGATGTCGGTGGTAGAGCCCAGCTTCTGGCCAGAGACCCCTGCCAGTTGCTCGGGGCTCATGTAGGCCGGCGAGCCAACAATGATGCCCGTCGCCGTCAGGCGAGTCCCGATGAGCCGGGCTACGCCGAAGTCGGTCACCTTCACCTCGCCCCGCTTGCTCATGAGAATGTTCTCGGGCTTCAAGTCCCGATGGAGGATGCCCTGGGCGTGGGCCGAGGCCAGACCGGAGGCCACTTCCGCCCCAACCAGAGACAGCCGCCCGGGGTCCAGCATGCCGGCGTGGCGAAGAACGCCGCGCAGGTCCAGCCCATCCACCCACTCCATGACGATGTGCAGGGTCTTCTGGGCCGAAAAGAAATCGGTGACGCGGACGATGTTTCGGTGGTCGAGCTTGCCGGTGATCTTGAACTCTTGCTTGAAGCGCTTGGTCGTCTCGCGCTTCGCGTCGTCGTTCTGCTTCATCTCCTTGAGGGCGTGCAGCTTCCCGCCAGGACCCTCGACCTGCCAGACCGTCGCCATGCCACCCGCTCCGATCTTGCGGAGGACGGTGTACTCTCCGATGCGGTCAGCTGGTGGGCTTTCGAGACGCTCGGTGCGGTTCTGGACGTGGGACGCCACCATAGGCGTACTTTACCACGGACGATCCTCAGGTCTCCAAAAAGACGCAGACGGCGTAGAATGCCCCTCATGCCAGGCCCGGACCATGTCGTCATCATCGGAGCCGGGATCACCGGCGCCTTGGTCAGCCGCTTGCTCCTGGAACAAGGAGTTGCAGTCACCGTGCTCGAGGCGCGGGAGAAGGGCGCCGGATCCTCTTCCCGGTCTGCCGCCTGCATCCGACAGCAGTTCAGCACCCCAGCCACCGTCCAGGGGATGATCCACTCGGTGCAGGCCTACGGCCGCTTTCGCGAGGACTTTCGCTGCAGCGACGCGACTGCCAACGTCCTGGTTCAAAACGGATACCTCTTTCTCTACGATCGCCCGGAAGCCGCCGAGGACCCGGTCACCGCAAACGCGCGGTGGAAGACCGCTCAGGCCAATGTCCAGATGCAGCGGGCACACGGCCTGAGCGAAGTCGAGCTGCTGAGCCCCGAAGACGTCAAGGGGCGCTTCCCACACATCGACGTGAGCGAGCTGCTTGGCGCCACCTTTTGCCCCACCGACGGCTTCCTACGCCCCGATGTCATCTACATGGAGGGCTTCCGCCGCTTCGAAGAGCTGGGCGGCATCCTTCGGCAGAACGAAGCGGTGGTTGGCGGACGCTTTGATGCCAGGGGCCAGCTGGTCGCGCTCCAGACCAGCAAGGAGGAAGAGGTCGAGGCCGACGTCTTCATCAACGCCACCAACGCCTGGGGGCTGCGCGTCTCCAAGTCTCTGGGGGGCATGGAGCTCGCCATCGCGCCCCTCAAGCGCTACCTCTACTTTATCCAGAGGGGGCCCCACACCGCACCCGAAGATCTCCTCCGGTGGCCCATGACCATTACCGGCAGCCGAGCCTACTGCCGGCCGGAGAATCGGGACCAGCTGCTGGCGGGCTGGGCCCACGCCACCGAACCCGATCCCGAGTTCAGCTGGGATGATCAAGACAGCATCGAGCCGGACTACTTTCACCGCAGTGGCCTAGACAACTACGGCTACCAGCTCTGGATCCAGCTCGCTGAGGCCCTTGCCGCCGTCGGCGAGTTTGCCGGCCTGTCCGCAACCACTGCCGGCTACTACGCGGTGACCCCCGACCACAACCCTCTCATCGGCTTCGACACCCGGCAGGAGCGCCTGCTCCACGCAGTCGGCTTCTCTGGCCACGGCGCCATGCTGGGCCCCTTCACCGCCCAGGCCATCCTCGCTATGACCTTGGCCCAAGAGACCCTCCCGTCGGTCAACCTGGACGGCATCGAGGTCGACCTGCGCCAGTTACTGGTTACCCGGAACCCGGGTCGCGGTGAAGGTATGGTCATCTGACCCCCCACGGAACTAAGCCATGAACACCCCCCTCGATCCCTTCATGCGCGCCGCCATCGACGAAGCCCGCCAGGGCCTGGCCGAAGGGGGCATTCCCATTGGCTCCGTCCTTGTGCGCGGTACGGAAATCGTCGGTCGTGGGCACAACAAGCGCGTCCAGGAGCGCAATCCCATGGTGCACGCCGAGATCGACTGCCTCATCCAGGCGGGGCGCATTGGGCACTACCGCGACACTGTCCTCTACTCCACGCTGATGCCCTGCTACCTTTGCGCGGGCGCCGCGGTTCAGTTTCGGATCCCAAGAGTCATCGTCGGCGAGAGCCGCACCTTTCCTGGCGCCCGCGGCTTCATGGAGCAGCACGGGATCGAGGTCATCGACCTCGACCTGAAAGAGTGCGTGGACCTGATGGAAGACTTCATCGAGACCCGCCCCGATCTCTGGAACGAGGACATCGGAGAGGTCTCCTCGATCTGATGCCTTTACCGCTCCTCGCCCTGTGCGTGGTCCTGGCCCTCTCTTTCTATGCGTTGATCCGGTGGGGCGGTCGCCCACACACAGTCGTGCGCTTCTCCGAGGGCAAGGCGCGTCTGGAACGCGGGCAGCTGCCGACCGGCCTCTTGGGCGATCTCACCGACGCGGCACAGACCCACCCCCAAGGAAAAGGGCTGCTCTCCATTTGGGGGCAGTACGAGAGCCTGGACTTGAGCTTCTCCGACCTGGAACCCGAACTCGAGCAGCGGATTCGAAACGTCGTCCTGCTGCGCAGGAAGCACATTCGGAGGCCCTAGAGACCGGCGGCTCCAAGTCCAGAGATCACTTCGCCGGCTCTAGGACCGTCAAGCGAATCGTCGACTTACCATCGGCTCCACTAACGACCTCTTGGACGCCGTCGACGAGACCCTGGGACCGGATCCAGTCGAGGGCCTCGGGCAGAAGGTCGGTTGGCACCGAGACCTGGACGAGCGCCCCCGCCGTGGACTTCGAGAACTGCTGCGCCCAGCTCCAGCCCCGCGTTTCCGCGTCCTTTCGGAGGCGAGCCAGCGCCGTGGAGAGGTTCGTGTCGGACCACAGGGCACCTGCGGCGCGGCCAGCCTTCTTCGTCTCCGCAGGCGGCGCGGAACCCCGCCGAAGGACACCCGACGACCGGCGGGCGGCCCCGATGGGCGCCAAGTCGCTGCGGCTCGGCGCAAGCTCAACGACTCCTGCGCCGAGGTCAGCTTCCATCTCAGCCTCGACCGCGGCTTCGTCCAGACCGACATCTTCGGGAGCGAACGTAAGGTCCATGGCCACGCCGTCGCCATCCTCGAGTTCCCCGATCGGAACCCCCGCCGCCGCAAGGTCCACCTCGCCGGCCCGCTCGAACTCAGCCACGTAGATGTCCCGGGCTTCGGCTGCCTTGCCCCGAACCTCCTGGATTCCTTTGCCACTGCTCTTCTTTCGGGCCCTGGGGCGCGAGCTCGCGGAGGGGGCCCCGACAGACGGAGCTGCAGCTCCCTGCGGCGGCTGAACCCCCAGCGCATCGAGCGTTGCTTCGGACAGCTCCTCGCTCGGCAGATCGACCGCAACGACCGCATCGTCGGCAGCCTCGACGGCCGACCCACCTACCACCTCGCGATCAGCAAAGGCACCTCCGGTCGCCACGGGAGTCCCGCCGCTCGCGGTGGCATCCATGGGCAAAGCCCGACTGGGCAAAGGAGGAACTCCGCGGTCCGACCCGTGGGTCGCGACAAAAAAGAGCCCAACACAGAGCACCGAAAGAGCGGCCACCCCGCTGAGCGCGAAGGTCGGCAACTTCTCAGGGACCAGCAGCCGGAGCAGGAAGGGAAGAGGGGCATCGCCCGGAGCCCCAGCTTCGACGACCTCCGGGACAGGCAGGTCACCAACTCGAGCGAGTACGGAGCCCACAAAGCCCTCGGGGGCCTGAACCGAGGGCAGGCCCCCCAGATCGTCTTGAGCCTCCTGGAGTAGGGCCAGCTCCTCCCCGAGCCCCTCGTCGGCCGCAAGCGCCTCGTCCACGAGCTGGCGCTCGTCAACCGAAAGCTCGCCGTCGAGGTAGGCGCTGAGCAGCTCTCTGGGCTCGAAGTCGCTCATGAGCCTCCGGCCTGCGATGCAGGCTCCCGATGGGTGCGCAGCCGACGTCGGACCCGTCGGCCCAGCTCGCTGCGTGCGCGGTGGATTCGGGACTTCACTGTCCCAATCGTCAAGTCCAAGATCTCCCCGATCGTTGCATAGTCCTGGCCTTCTACGTCCCTTAAGACGAGGACTTCCCGCCACATGGGGTCCAGCTCCATCAGCTCCTGCTTAACCACGGCCAGGCGCTCGGCGTCGATCAACTGCTCTTCTGGACCTACGTTGGGCGAAGAAAGTTCCCGACGAATTGATCCGCCGTCCGCCGTCGGAAACTCCTGATCCAGCGACTCATGGCTGGACTCTCGCTTTCGTACGCGAGAGGCCTGGATGTTGCGACAGTGGTTGATGGCGATGCGAACGAGCCAGGTGCTGAACTGGGCTTCGAAGCGAAAGCTACCCAGGTTGCGGAAGACCTTGACGAAGACCTCCTGGGCCGCCTCTTCGGCCAAGGAAGGCTGACCCAAGAGGCGGAAGCAGAGGCGGTAGACTCGGTGCTGGTGAGCCTCGACCAACTCGCCAAAGGCCTCTCGGTCACCGGCAAGGAAGGCGTGGATGCGGTGGGCGTCGGGCCCGTCCCTCACGCGCCGGGTTCCTCCCGGCAATAGGGCCCGCTCTTGCCACCGTCCTTTTCCAGGAGCTCGGCGGACTCAATTACCATCGACCGATCCACCGCTTTGGCCATGTCGTACAGGGTCAAAGCGCCCAGGACCGCGGCACACAGCGCCTCCATCTCGACACCCGTCTTGCCGGTGCAACAAACGGTGGCAAGCACCGCGATGCGGCTCTTTTCCTCGTCCAGCTCGAAATCCACCTCAACGGAGTCGATGACCAGGGGGTGGCAGAGCGGGATGAGCTCGGCGGTCTTCTTCGCCCCCTGAATGGCCGCGATTCGGGCCACTTGGAGCGCATCCCCCTTCTTGGTCCCGTCGCGCAGGGCCACAAAGGCCTCGCGACTCATGCGCAGGCCGGCACGGGCGACGGCGCGCCTTCGACTGGGGACCTTGCCGCCGACATCGACCATGCGGGCCGCACCCTGGGAGTCCAAGTGGCTCAGCTTGCCGTCGCTCACCCTGTCTCCTTGCTCCGGAACTCCCGCGGAAGATCCGCCACTGCGCCGACCACGGTATCGAGGTCCTGAACCAACAAAGTCACCTCTTCGCGCTCGACAAAGGCCGGGTCCAGGCGACCCGCCTGCTCGAGCAATTGACGGATGATACCCACGCCCTCTTCAATCAGGGCGCGGAGCCGCAGCGTGGCCTTCCGGGGCAGCGACCGGCCGCGGAAGCGAGGGGCACCGTTTTCGCAGCCAAACTCCAGTTGGACGTCGGGGCCGAAAACCTGAGCTTCGATAATCAAGGCATCGTCGCCGTCTAGCAGGGTCCACTCGCCGTAGCCGGCGTCGACCAGCTCCATCAGGAGAACCCAGAACTCCTCGAGGCAGTCGAGGTCTTGGTGGGTCTTGAGCGACAAGGATACGGAGCCGAAGCCCAGCTCCCAGCTTCCCTTAAATCCACGGGCGTGGGCATCCTGGAGGTCGGCCAGAATGCCCCCAGCCAGGGCGGGGGTGGGTACGCTGGCCCCGCTCTGGGGCCTCCGCTTACGTGCGGTGCAGCGCAGCTGGGTAGAAAAAGGGACAGCCCCCAGGTCGCTGGGAGTGCGGCTCGAACGCCGGCCACTGCGCCGTTTCGCCCAGGAACTCTTGCTCTTTGCCACAGTTAGTTACAACGGCGGGCAAGGCTCGGTGGGAGGAAACGATTCCAACCCGGCCAGCTGCTCCAGAGAGACCGTTCCCCCATCCGCGTCCACGTAGAGCCACTGGTAGCCCCCATCATTGCTGAAGCGGAAGGTCACCGAGTAGGTGCCGTAGGTCAGCGGGGTGATCGTGCCGGAGTAGTTGTCGCCCGAACTGCCGTCGTCGACGTAGGTAGCTGAGGCCCAGTTCCAGGCATCGGGCAGATCGGTGGGGAGAATGCCGTAGGCACCCCAACCGATCTCCGCCACGATGGTCGGGCTCTCACCGGCCTCGCCCGTCGACGAGTCGCTGACTTGTGCGGTGTAGGGCGAGACCACATCGGTCTCGACTCCGGGGCTCGCGCAGAGGCTCTGGGTGCTGGTAAGGAGCCCAGAGCTGATGGTGGTGTTCGAACTCGTGAAGCGGAATCCATCGGTCAGAGTGACGGTCTCGATCCCGTTGCCAATAACGACATCCACATCGACAGCCGTTGTCCCCGCCGGCGTGATGACTTCCACCTCCGTGTCGCTGTTGACGTCGATTGCGGCGACTGCGACGCCGCCAAAGGTCACCGAGTTCACCGCGCTGAGCTCGCTGCCAGTGAAGACCACCTCGGTTCCGCCTCCCATCAGTCCGTTGTCGGGGCTGACCTCGGCCACGGTCAGATTCTCGTCGGTAGTCCCGTCGCAGTCATCGTCGATCCCGTTGGTCGGGTTCTCGGCCGCACCGGGAAAGATGGTGGTGTCGGCGTCGTTGCAGTCTTCGCCTCCGTTGCCGGTTCCTGCGAAGCCGTCGCCGTCCGAGTCACCTTCGACGGCGTTGGGGTCGGTGTCGTCGTCGGGGTCTTGCCAGTTGGGAATGCCGTCGCCGTCGTCATCGCCCGTCCCCTCTACGGAGTCGGGTATGCCGTCGTTGTCGCTGTCGCTGTCGTATGCGTCGTCGATGCCGTCGCCATCGCTGTCCAGCGTCCCTTCGTCGACGTTGGAGATGCCGTCGCCATCGGCGTCGTCGTCTTCGCCGTCCGGCGTGCCGTCGTTGTCGCTGTCGTTGTCCTGGAAGTTGGGCACGCCGTCGCCGTCCGAATCGCCGTTGCCCTCTTGAGCGTCGGGGACCCCGTCGCCGTCCGAGTCGCTGTCTAGGTAGTCCGGGATGCCGTCGCCGTCCCGATCGCCGTGCCCTTCCTCGCTGTCGGGAACGCCGTCGTCGTCCGAATCGGTGTCCAGATAGTCCGGGATGCCATCGCCGTCCGAATCACCGTCGCCTTCCACAGCATCGGGGATTCCGTCGCCATCCGAATCGACACCGGAGCCCGAGTCGTCGTCGTCATCGCCCCCGCTGCTGTCGTCGTCCCCCCCGCCTGTGTCGTCGTCGCCGGTAGCGTCGTCATCGCCGACCGAGTCGTCATCGCCCCGTCCGGCGGGATTGTCCCAGGCATCCGGACCGCAGGCGACCAAGCCCAGGATCGCTAACCCAATCAGAAAGCTGCGCTGCACCGTAGAGGAGAACATGGCCGGAGTGTAGCAGCAGTGCCCTCCCCGCTGACGGGCCCCTTTATTCCTGCAGCTTAATTCTCTATAAGGGCCCTCCTCTGACGGGGAGCGTCAGAGCGAACCTGGGAGTAAACGCCATGCCCCGCTGGATCCATACAACGGTTCTTCTCGCTGTCGGCGCCTTCGGCCTCGCCTCGGCCGGTTGCGCCCCCCCTTGCGACGCCTACTGCAGCGCTGCCGCGGACCACATCGAGTTCTGCCTCGAGAACGGATCCCAGGGTGAGTGGGGAGCGGCCAGTTGGGGCACTTGGAACGCCACCAGCAAGAACGAGTACCTATCGAACTGCGAGACGGACATGGTCAACCAGGTTGCCGACGCTTCCAACGCCGATGTGCTGAACAGCACCTGCAACGACCAGGCATCCGTGCTCAGCGAACGCACCGACTTCGGGCTCTGTGCCGAACTCCCCTAGGGGAAAGGTCCGCACCACGATGCCCCGCGTCGCTATCACCTCGACCGGGCGCTACTTCCCCGAACGCCGGGTCTTCAACAACTACTTCTACGAAGACCTCGGCCTCGATACGAACGAGGAGTGGATCCGCTCGCGCACCGGGATCATCGAGCGGCGGCGCGCTGACCCGGCCTCGGGCCAAGGCACGACCTTTATGTGCGTGGAG
Source organism: uncultured Rickettsiales bacterium (assembly GCA_964596025.1). Taxonomy (GTDB): domain Bacteria; phylum Myxococcota_A; class UBA796; order UBA9615; family UBA9615; genus CAZQTQ01. Next base: position 14,817 of record CAZQTQ010000005.1, on the reverse strand, counting down.
GCCGCCAAGCAGTGCCTGGAACGAGCCGACCTCAGCCCCGACGACATCGACGGCATCGTCGTCGCCACCATCACTGGCGACCTCCCCTTCCCTGCCACCGCCTGCCTGGTGCAGAGCGAACTGGGGTCCAAGGCCTTTGCCTGGGACGTCTCCGCCGCTTGCTCGGGCTACGTCTTCTCGCTGGCCCAGGCGGTGGGAATGTGCAAAGCGGGCATCGCCAAGCGCATCCTGGTCATCGGGGCGGAGACGATGAGCTCCATCCTCGACTACACCGACCGGAATACCTGCATCATCTTCGGTGACGGAGCGGGCGCCACACTGATCGAGGCCACCGAGCCAGGCGACATGCGGGGCGGAGAGGTTCTGGACTTCTGCATGCACACCGACGGCAAGGGCGCGGACCTGCTCTACATGCCGGCCGGTGGAGCGCTCAAGCCCCCCTCGATCGAGACGGTCGAAGCCCGCATGCACTACGTGAAGCAAGACGGCCGCACTGTCTTCAAGCACGCCGTAACCCGCATCTGCGAGGTGATCCGCGAGCTCCTCGACAAGAACGGTCTCACGGTCGACGACGTCAGCGTCGTCGTTCCTCATCAGGCGAATATCCGCATCATTGAGGCCTGCTACCGCAAGCTGAAGATGCCCCGCGAGAAGGTGGTCATCACCGTCGATAAGTGGGCCAACACCACGGCCGCGACCATCCCGACGAGCCTGGACGACGCGCTGGAGCAGGGACAGATCAAGGCCGGCGACACCGTCGTGTTTGCGACCTTCGGTGCTGGCTTCACCTGGGGCTCAGCCCTCGTTCAATACTAGTAGCGGTCGGAGCACAGCTCCCATGCCCGACTTCCGGTTGCGCTGCGAATACGACCCGGCGGGAGACCAGCCCCAGGCCATCAGCGAGCTCGTCAGCGGCCTGAACGAGGGCGTCCGCTTTCAGACCCTGTTGGGGGCCACGGGGACGGGCAAGACATTCACCATGGCCTGCGTGATCGAGGCCTTGCAGCGGCCAGCCCTCATTCTGGCGCCCAACAAGATCCTCGCGGCCCAGCTCTACGGAGAGTTCAAAGAGCTCTTCCCCGACAACGCCGTCGAGTACTTCGTCTCCTACTACAACTACTACCAGCCAGAGGCCTACGTTCCGTCGTCCGACACCTACATCGAGAAAGACAGCAGCATCAACGACCGGATCGACCGCCTGAGGCACAAGGCTACTCAGAGCCTCCTGGAGCGGCGTGATGTCGTGATCGTCGCCTCGGTTTCCTGCATCTACGGCCTGGGCTCACGCAAGGACTACGCCGGCCTGGCGGAGACTCTGGAGGTGGGGGCGCCGCTCGGCCGCGACAAGCTCATCAAGAGGCTGGTCAACATCCACTTCGACCGGGGCCTCATGGACTTCCATCGCGGCACCTTCCGGGTGAACGGGGACGTGCTCGAAATCTTCCCCGTCCACCTCGACGACAAGGCGGTGCGGGTGGAGTTCTGGGGGGACGGAATCGAGCGCATCACCATCTTTGACCCCCTGCGCGGCGCAGGAACGGAGAGCGTCGAACGGATCCGCATCTTCCCGGCCAGCCACTACGTCACCGAAGAAGAGCAGCTGACGGTGGCAGTCGAGAACATCCGTCTGGAGCTGAACGAGCACCTGGAGATCCTCAAGAACGGGGGGAAGCTGCTCGAGGCGCAGCGGCTGGAGCAGCGGACGCGCTTCGATCTGGAGCAGCTCGAGGAGATGGGGCGCTGTTCGGGAGTCGAGAACTACAGCCGGCACCTGAGCGGGCGGACTGAGGGCGAGGCTCCGCCCACCCTGGTCGAGTATTTCCCCAGCGACTTTGTGGTCTTTCTGGACGAGAGCCACATCTCAGTTCCACAGCTCCGCGGCATGTACTTGGGCGACCGGCGACGCAAGGAGACTCTGGTCGACTACGGCTTCCGACTGCCGTCTGCGCTCGACAACCGGCCCCTCATGGCCGAGGAGTTTTGGGATCTTGCGGGGCAGGCCGTCTTCGTTTCGGCAACGCCGGCTGATTTCGAACTGGAGCAGTCCGAGGGCGTGGTAGTCGAGCAGGTGATTCGTCCGACAGGCCTCTTGGATCCACAGGTCGAGGTGCGGCCCGCGGGCAACCAGGTCGACGACCTACTGGACGAGATTCGCAAGCGCGTCGCAAGCAAGGAGCGGGTACTCGCGACCGTCCTCACCAAACGCATGGCCGAGGACCTTACGGAGTACTACGAAGAACTGGGTGTTCGTGTGCGCTACATGCACGCCGACATCAACACACTCGAGCGCATTGAGATCATTCGCGACCTGCGTTTGGGAGAGTTCGACGTCTTAGTCGGCATCAACCTCTTGCGGGAGGGGCTGGACATCCCTGAAGTCTCGCTGGTTGCGATCCTCGACGCCGACAAGGAGGGCTACCTACGCAGCGAGCGCTCGCTCCTGCAGACGATTGGCCGAGCGGCACGCAACGTCAACGGGCAGATCATCCTCTACGCCGACAAGGTGACCGACTCGATGAGCCGGGCCATGAACGAGACCAACCGCCGGCGGGAGAAACAAGAGGCCTACAACACCGAACACGGCATCACACCGGAGACCATCTCCAAGGACATCGTCGACATCCTGGCCAGCATCTACGAGAAGGACTACGTGGACGTGCCACTACGGGACACCAAGCCCCTGGTGACCCAGCTCAGCCGGCTTGATCCCGGGGGGATGCGCAAGGAGGTCGAGGGGATGAAGAAGGAGATGTTCCGGCTGGCGCGGGATCTCGAATTCGAGAAGGCCGCCGAGCTTCGCGACCGGATTGAAGCGGCCGAAGAATACTTGGGGACGATCGTCAGCTCGAGCTCAGGATAGGGCCGCACGGTTCGGAGCGCCCCGACTCTCGGGTAGCGGCGCAACGACGCAACGACGCGAAGCTCAGTCGGCGGAACCAAAGCTGCGGTTGCTCTGGGGAGGATGGCGGGGAACAACGATCTTGATGAAGGGATGGCCAGTCTGGTTGTGGCAGCTGTTGCAGTCGGAGAGAACCTTGCTGTAGGCGGACTCGAAGGCCTCCGTGTTCCCTGCACTGGCGGCCTCTTCGAGAGCGGGCAGGCGGGCGATGAGGGTCTCTTGGACCTCGTCTGCGACGACGACGGATCCCTCCATCGGTGCCGCGGCTTCAAGCTTTGCGAACGCCTCTCGAATTTCGTGGACCTCGTAGGATATCAGTGCCTTGTTGCCCGAATGGCCGGCGAACCAGAGGTTGGCGACACGGTTGGCTAGAGCGCCCATGGCTGCGGAGAGTTCGTATTCCTCCCCTGCCCCGTCTTGGGCGACAGATGCCGCGCCGGCGACCGCGACCTCGGCCACTTGGACCGTCCTGTTGGCCGTTTCCCCGAGCTGGCGCTGAAGCCTCACCATCTGATCGCCCAGGTCGGCAACCCGAAAGGCCAGGGTCAAGATGACGGCGAGGGCCATGAGAAGAAAGAGGCGATCGACTGCACGGCTGCGGTCCATGAACAGCTCCGGGAGCGAGGAAGAGGCCGCGGAGAGGGTGCACCGGCTACAAGCCGGATGCAAGCAGAAGGCAGTCCAGCTGCACTAACATCGGAGCACCGTGACCCAAGTCTCTCCCAACGACACCCTCGCCCGACGCTTCGGCACCTCAGCCGTCCTCTGCCTCGCCGCATGGGCTCGCCTGACCGCAGCGCCCGAGGTCTTGACCGATGCGGCAGTCCTGCCCCGCGGCGGCGATTCCGCCTACCACCTGCGACGCATTGGACAAACACTCGACTCCTTCCCTGCCGTCCCCGTTCACGATCCACTGATGAACTGGCCGGCCGGCGGGCCCTGCCACTGGGCACCGGGCTTCGACCAGATGGGGGCGGCGATGGCGCTACTCTTCGGAGCCGGCGGGGCCCCAGACGAAGCGGCTCGAGTCGCCGTCTTCCTCCCGGTTCTCCTCGGCCTCGGGGTGGTGGCGCTGACGATGTCCATCGCCCGGCAAGTGGCGCCAGACGGGCCGCTGAAGGAGCGCGTCCCGCTTCTCGCGGGAATTGTGGCCGCCGTCCTACCCCAGATGATCAGCACCGCCCGAATCGGTCGGGTCGACCACCATGTGGCGGAGCAACTGGCCATGTTGGGCCTGCTGTGGTGGGTCCTGAGCAGTCGCGGCGCAAGCAAAGGGGGCGCAGGCCCCTGGCATCAGTGGCCCCTGAAGAAGCGGGCAACACACGCAGGAATCGGCGCGGGGTGGATCGCCTTTGGGCTTTGGGTATTTGGCGGTGGCGTCCTCTACGTGGGAATCGCTGTGGCTCTGCTGTGGGCGGCCATCCAATTCGATTCGGAGACAGAGGGCGGGGTCCCATGGCTCGGCTCTGGTGCTGTCGCACTGCTTCTTGGGGGGGGACTAGCCGCCCTACTCTACGCCCCCACCGTTCGGGAGACTGGCCTCGCAATCTCCTTCGTATTCCCCTCTCTCTTCCAGCCACTGCTCTGCCTCGCAGGCGGGCTAGCCATCGCCACTGCGGTAGCGACCCAGCGCCGGATCCCTGCTCCCGGGCACTGGCGGAGGAGGCTCGGGCTGAGCTCTCTCGAAGCCGGCATTCCTTTTGTCGTCGCGTTCGGAGCGTTCGAACCCTTACGCCGAGCCTTGACCCACGGACTCCGGGGCTGGCTGGCCGCCGAGGACCCCTGGATCGGCGGCATTGTGGAATTTCAGTCGCTGTTTCAAGGACCCCTCTGGCTCGCCGAGAGCTGGACCTTGCCCTACGAGCTCTGGGGTGCCTTCGCGCTGCTCGGGGTCGCCGCTCTGCCCATCGGGCTGTTCGAAGCGAATCGCTCGAGTGGTCTCAAGGGCCCTCTCTTCTCTGCCGCGGCGGTCCTCTTGTTCCTCCTGGCCCTCAACCAGAGCCGCTTTGGCCGTCTCTTTGCTCCCCAACTGGCGATCTGCGCCGCACTTGCGCTCCACGCCCTCCCCAGCTGGAGCGCCTTCGCCAGCCACCGGCGGGCCCAGTGGCTAGCACCGGGCCTCCTCTTCTTCCTGGTCGCGGCCGATCCTCGGCTCCACCAGGATCTGATCTGGAAGGAAGCACGCGCCACATCGCCAATCGAGGAGGCGGGGCTCTTCTTGCGTACTACAGGCCCCCGAGAGCACGGCGAAGGCGTGGGGATCCTGGCTCCCTGGGACTTGGGCCACCCCCTGCTGTGGCTCGCAGAACGGCCCGTGGTGGCGACGGGGTTTGGCACCTACCTCGACAAGGAGGGCTTCGAGCAGGTGGCCAAGGCCTATGTCGGCACCGAACAGGAGCTCCTGGACCTCACCGACGAACGCGACCTGGGCTACGTGATCGCGGGGGCGGCGACGTACCTCTGGAAGGTCCACGCCGAAGGCGGCTTCCCGCCCTTTGGCCGCGATGCGGAGGGGCGTGGCTATGTGGATCCCGAATACCTCCGGCAGTTCCCGATGGCTTCAACCATCGTCGCCGGCTCCGGGATCCCACAGGAAGGCGTCTCCCACCTAGAACACCTCCGCCCCGTCTTCGCCAGCCGGAAGACGGTCCAGGGCCTGGCCTCTCCGATTCCCGTCTTGTGGGTCTACGAGCGGGTAGAAGGCGCGACGATCGAGGGCACAGCCCCACCCCTCGACCACGTCGCGGCCTACCTCGAGCTCGTGACCCACGGCAAGGCCCTGGCCTGGGCTGCGGCAACCCAAGCCGACAGCCAAGGCCGCTGGTCCTTGCGCCTGCCCATCTCGACCGGCGCCGCCAGCGGAGGGATCGAGGTCAGCCCGGTCTACGCGCTGATCGGCGAGAGCGGGGGGGCGGCGAGCCTGGCCGTGGGCGAAGAGCAGGTACGGAACGGGGCGGTACTCGAGGTCGGCCTCTTCCCCGCCGAGGTGCCCGAAGCGGCCGAGGTGCCCGAAGCGGCCCCGGCGCCCGAGGCGGCGCCGGCGCCCGAAGCGGCCCCGGTCAAATGACAGCAGCCCTCTGCACCGCCTGCCAGGCCGAGATCAAGAGCGAGGACTACGCCGTCTCCAAGCTCGGATTGCTCTGCACGGTGTGTGCGGCGGCAAAGCAGGAAGCCGCCGAAGACCGAGGCGAGCTGATCCGCCTCGCCCGCACCTGCTTTCTCACTGCGGCATTTTCCGCCTTCGCCGTGGATCTCCTGCTGGTCGCCGGCTTCAGCCTCCTGACCGCAGGCCGCTTTGTCGTCCGCTACCGACGCAAAGCCGCCCGAGCGCAGGGCGCACCCAAGCTGGCCTGGTACACCTGGGGCGGACTCATCGGGGGCACGCTCCTCGCCTTCAACAGCCTGGCAAACCAGGTCAGCCAACTTCGACTCCTAGTGCAGCTGTTCGGCGCATAATGGGATGAGGATTGGAGTCGGAAGGTTGGGAGCCACAAGAACTCGAGCGCCGTGGTGTCCCAACCCTGCTGCCCTCGCCCTGCTCTCGCTGCTCGCCGCCGCCTGCGCGGGGACCGAGCTCTACGACTTCGACGGCGACGGGACCTCGGATGCCCTCGACTGCGCGCCCGAAGACTCGACCATTCACCCCCTAGCCGATGACCTGTACGGCAACGGATTGGATGAAGACTGTGACGGAGTCGACGGCAGCGACAACGACGGCGACGGACACGCACTGCAAGGCGACGATTGCGACGACACGAACCCGGCAATCAGCCCGAGTGCAACCGAGACCTGCGGGGACGGACTCGACAACGACTGCGACGAAGCCACCAGCGACGTTTGCTTCGACGCAGATGCAGACGGCTACGGCGCTAAAGACGACTGCGACGACACCGACCCCCACGTCTACCCCGAAGCGGGCGACACCTTTGGCGATGGGACCGACAGCGACTGCGATGGGCTGGACTGCAACGCTTCAGCAACCGCCAACGACTTGGCATACTTCGCCAACTGCCAGCTGCTCAGCCACAACTGGGAGGCAGCACAAGCCGCCTGCAAGGCGGCGGGCTACGACGGGCTAGCCACGATCACCAGCCAGGCTGAACAGGAGCTACTCTTCAGTCTGGAAGTACTCGGAGAGTCGGACACCTGGATCGGCCTGAACGATCGCGAAGAAGAAGGCTCCTGGACCTGGCTCTCAGGCCGCAACGACACCTACCGAAACTGGTCGGGCGGAGAACCCAACAACGGCAACGGTGGAACCGAGGAAAACTGCGCTCACATGACGGGGGCCCCAACCGGCGCCTGGAATGACCAGGAGTGCAGCGCTACCTACGTCCCGAGATCGGCCTGCGAGCGGCGCTAGGCTGCCCGCGGCTAAGGCTTACTCCCGATCAAAGGGAACGACCTCGACTCCGTCCTTCCCGAAGATCTCGACCAGCGCTTCCTTCAACGAAACACCCGCCGGCTTGCCTTCCTCGTCGACCGCGCTCGGGTTCTTGCCCGTCGCCACGATCGTCCCAAACAAGTTGGCCGGGTCGAAGACCGATGCCGCCGCGGCGTTGACCTGCTCGAGCGTGGCTTCCTTTAGCTGCGGGAGGAGAGCTAAGGGGTCGTAACCCGTGGTTCGCTTTCGGACCTCGTAGCCCAGGCGCTTGGCCGGGGTGTCAGCAAAGAAGGCCGAACTGTTCACGATGCCGTTGCGGGCGTGACTCAGCTCCTCCTCGGTGATGCCGTCCCTCTGGAAGTCCTCGTACATCGACAGCACGAGCTTGATGCAGGGGATGGCATCCTTGCTCGCGGGAAAGACCCACATCGAGTAGCTGCTCAGCTGCTTGGGGTGACTAAAGCGCCCGTAGGCCCCGTAGCTCCAGCCGCGCTTCTCCCGCACCTCACTCATTAGCCGGGCGGTGAAGCCGTGGCCCCCAAAGGCCTCGTTCGCGATCCAGGCCGCGGCGTATTCCGCCCCTTCGGGCCGCGGCGCCAGGTGACCCAGGTGGATCTGCACCTGGGAGCGTCCGGGCTTCTCGACAAGCCACAGGCTGCGGCCCTCGGGGCCAGCCGGGTCCATCGTCAACTCAGCACCCGCGGCGCTCGCCTCGAACTTGCCGGCCAGCTTGGCCAGATCCGAGCCGGCACCCCGGTCGAAATTGCCGAGCAGGCCTACGATAAGCCCCTGGCTCGTGAAGTTGTTTCGGAAGAAGCCCATGACGTCTTCGCGGGAGATGCTTCCGAGGCTCTTGGTCGTGCCCTCGATCGCCTTGCCGTAGGCGTGGTCGCCAAAGAGGCCTTCGTCGAAGAACTTCCGACCCAGCGCGCGATCGTTGTTCCGCAAGTCGACGATCTCAGCCTGGATCTCGTCGATCAGGTCCTCCAAGTCGTCGGGGTTGAACGCAGGAAACTCAAAGGCCTCACTGAGGAGGAAGGCCACCTTGGGCCAGTTCTCCGCCAGAGCGGAGCCCGAAATGGTGATGCTGTCGGCACCGACGCCCGCACCCACCGAAGCTCCCAGGCCCTCCAAGGTGCGCTCGAAGATGTCCCGACTGCGGTCCTGCGTACCGCGAAGCAGGAGCTCCGCCGTCACATTCGCCAGGCCTTCCTTGCCCTCGGGATCGGCGCCAGAACCCACGGGGATGACGACCTGGAACCAGACCATCGGCAACGCCGGGTCGTAGACCATCAGCCGGGTCCAGCCCATGCTGCTGCGTTCCGCGACCTCGCCCGGGCCTTGCTCCGGCACTCCCTCGTTCGGCCGATCGACGACCGGCAGCAGCTCTTCTGCGGCATCCGTCGGGATCTTGGGCAGGTCCTTGCTGCGGAAAGTCGCCTTCTTCGCGCCCTTGGGCCGGCCCACCACCGCCGAAGCGCCCGCGTCCACGAAATAGGTCTGGGCCACCCGCTGCACGTCCTCGGCCGTGACCGAGCGCAGGGACTCGATGCGGTCCAGTCCATTCGTCCACTTGCCAGCCGCGATCTCGTTGAAGCCCAAGAAGCCGGCCCGTCCAGAGTTGGAGAGGAGGCGGCCGTAGAGGTGCGAGAGCAGCTGGTTGCGGGCCCGGTTCAGCTCCTCTTCGGTGACTACCCGGTCGCGCAGATCGGCGACCTCGTTCCTGAGGACGGCGAGCGCTGCATCAGCCGCCTTGCCCGGCCGCATCGTGACCGAGAACTCGTACAGGCCCGCGTGCTGGAAAATGGGCAGCCAGCCCGTAGCCGAAGCGGCCCAGCCGGTGTCGATGAGCCGCCGATCGAGCCGCGAGGAATTGCCGGCGGTCAGGATGCTGTCGAGCACCATGAGTGCTGGATAGTCGGCGTGGGTCAATTCCGGCACCTTGTAGGCCAGCTGGATCATCTCGGTCTCGGCATCCAGCTCCATGTCCTTGAGCCGGAGTTCACCCTGCTCCGGCTCCTCACCGTGCGGCAAGCGCTCGATCGTCGACTTCGGGATCTCCCCGTACTTGTCCTGCAGCAGCTGCAGGGTCTCGTCGACCTCAAAATCACCCGCCACCACCACAGTCGCGTTGTTGGGGGCATACCAGCGCTTGTAGAAGGCCATGCAGTCTTCGACCTTGTAGCTCTCGATGTCCTTCTGCCAGCCAATCGTCGGCCAGTGGTAGCGGTTGGCTTCGAAGGCCAGCGCCCAGAGTTGCTCGTTCATCCTGCCCTCGGGGTCGTTGTCGACCCGGTAGCGGCGCTCGTTGATGACGACCTCTCGCTCGGCGTCCAGCTGGTCCTTGTCCACGATGAGCCCATCCATCCGCGTGGCCTCGAGGTCCACCAGAGTGGCCAGCTTCGCCTTAGGAACGCTGGCGTGGTAGGCGGTAATGTCGAGCCAAGTCCAAGCGTTCAGATCGGGGCTGCCCGACTCCTCGAGCACCTTGCTGAAGTGGCTGTCGTCGTACTTGTCAGTACGCTTGAACATCATGTGTTCGAAGAGGTGCGCGAGACCCGTCAGTCCCTCCTCCTCGTCCGAAGATCCGACGTTGAAGTAGGTGTGGTAGGCGACCGTCGGCGAGGTCTTGTCCTGAAGCAGCAGCACCTTCATTCCGTTGCTGTTCAGCTCCCATCGCTCGACTTTGAGCTCGCCAATGAAGTCTTTGGTTTCGATGTGCGTAAACATGTCGTGACTCGCGGGGGCTTCCACTTGCTCGATCTCCTCGGCCTTCTTCTTCTTGCCCTTCTTCTTCTTTTTCTTTGCCAGGGCCTCAGCGGGCGGCAGCAAAAGGACAAGACAACAAAGGACGGCAACGAGCAACAGGGCAGGATTCCGGGACATGGGAACTCCGCAAAAAGGGGAGGGTCAGGAAAAGTCGGTACGAGAGGGTGGCCGGTCGGCAGGAAGAGGTATCGACGGTTTGCAAGGAGAGAAGGCCGAGATGAGAGCCGATTGGGCCCACTGCAAGGGAGCTAGCCGTTGTACTCGCGTCCAAAGAACTCGTAATTCTTCTTGATGTAGGCCTTCCAGTAGGCGGGGACCTCGTCTTCGTCGAAGATGGCCTCGACGGGGCACTCCGGCTCGCACAACCCGCAACCAATGCATTCTTCGGGGTCGATGTAGAGCATCTTGTCCTTGGCATCATCACCCTTCTCCCAGCCTTCGGGCGGGTGGATGCAGTCGACGGGACAAACCTCGACACAGGCCGTGTCGCAGACGCCTACGCAAGGCTCGGCGATGATGAAGATCATGGGCTGTCTCTCACTGCTTGGTCGACCGCTGGGCGGCGAAACCGAAAGAAAAAGGGTTCAGAAGGAACGTAGTATGTCGTCGGTTCGGTTAGGCCGCAACCGGACATGCCCCTTTGCTGATGGCCTGCCCAGGCGAGAGCCGTGATTTGAGCCGATGACGACCTTACAAGAGCGCATCCAAGTGCTGCCAAGCGGGCCGGGCGTCTACCTCATGAGGGGCGGAAGAGACCAGGTCTTGTACGTAGGGAAAGCAGCCAACCTGCGGCAGCGGGTTAAGTCCTACTTCAACAAGGCGGAGACCGGCGACGGCCGCTTTCACATCGCCTTCTTGGTGCCGCAGATCGAAGAGGTCGAGGTCCAAGTTACGAGCAGCGAGCGTGAGGCGCTGATCCTCGAGAACACCCTCATCAAGAAGTTCCAGCCTAGGTACAACGTCCAGCTCAAAGACGACAAGACCTGGCTGTCGCTGAAGGTACCGATCAAGAAGAAGTGGCCACGGGTCACCTTGACCCGCCGCTGGAGCGACGACGGATCACGCTACTTCGGGCCCTACCTGGATGAGTTCAGCAGCCGCAAGGTTCTCAAGCTCTTGACGCGGACTGTGCCCTTGCGCACCTGCAGCGACTCAACGTTTCGAGCCCACAGCGAGCGGCCTTGCATCGAGTACCAGATGGGGCGCTGCGCCGGGCCCTGCGCCGGGCTCATCGATGAGGCCGGCTACACGGCCTTAGTCGACGAGGCCGTCTTGCTGCTGGAGGGGCGGAACAAGGCCGTGGTGGCAAGACAGCAGCAGCGCATGCAGGAGGCCTCGGACTCCCTTCGCTACGAAGAGGCGGCGCGGCTGCGGGACCGAATCCGAATCCTGGAGAGGCTGAGCCAGCGACAGAGCGCCCAACTGCCAGGAATGAAGGACCGGGACGTCTTTGGGCTGCACCGCGAGGGTGAGCTGGCGGCGGTCGCCATCCTCCCGATTCGCGAGGGCCGGATGCAGGACATCCGGGCCTTCACCTTCCGTCAGGTGCTGGAGGAGGACGGGGAACTCTTGGGCCGGCTCATCGCCCAGCTCTACACCGAGACCCTACCGCCACCGCCCGTTCTCTTGCTTCCCACCGCCCTGCCCGACCAGGAACTGCGGGCCGAGCTGCTCAGCGAGGTGGCGGGCCGCAAGGTAAGACTCTCGAGTCGGAGTCGAGGCGAAGGTCGACGGCTCCTGGGCCTGGCAGCCCAAAACGCCCAGGTCCGCTTTGCCGTAGCCCATAGCCAGCAAGAGCGCAGCGAACAAGCCCTCTTCGGGCTGGAGCGCGCACTGGGCCTGCCCAGCCTGCCTCGCCGCATCGAGTGCTACGACAACTCCAACATTCAGGGGGCCGACCCCGTCGGCGCCCTAGTCACCTTCGTCGATGGCAGGGCGCACAAGGCGGGCTACCGCATCTTCAAGATCAAGGGCGTTGACGGTGCCGACGACTACGCGACGATGACCGAGGTCTTGAGCCGGCGGGTCAAGCGGGCCACCGAGGGCTCTGTGGGCTGGGAGCTGCCCGATCTCATCGTCATCGACGGCGGCCGCGGCCAGCTGGCCCAGGTTGAAGCGGTGTGCCGGGATCTGGACGTGAGCGTTCCGCTCTGTTCGGTTGCCAAGCCTCAGGAGGGCGAAGCCACGGACAAGATCTACATCCCCGGCCGCAAGAACCCCATCAAGCTCAAGGCCCGAGACCCTGCCTTGCAGCTCTTGCAGCAGCTCCGCGACGAAGCCCATCGCTTTGGCGTCCACCACCACCGCAAGCAGCGCACCGGCCGGACTTTGACCTCCGGCCTGGACCGCATCCCCGGGGTAGGCAAGCAGCTGCGCGGCCGCCTGCTGCGGCACTTTGGATCACTGAAAAGGGTGAGGGCTGCGGAGGTCGAGGAGCTGAGAGCGGTGCGGGGGGTCGGAGAGGGCTTGGCCCGAGTGATCCGGGAGGAGTTGCGGCGTGGGTGAGGCCCTGCCGCCTGACCCATGTCCAGCCACGTAGACTAAGCCGATGCCTTCGCCGCCCGAGCCTCCGCCCGAGCCTCCGCCCGAGCCTCCGCCCGAGACCCCGGAAGCTGTCCCCCAGGACGCACAGGACCCGATCGCGGAGGAGACCTCCGTGGAGCCAAAGGGCGCGATCGCCGAGGAGGCCTCCGAAGAGCCGAAGAACGCGGTCGAGCTGCCGGCCTTGCCCACCTGGGAGGTCCCCCGCAAGCTCCGGTATTGCCTGCTCCCAGCGCTCCTGGCCGCACTGGCGGTAACCGGCCTCCGCACCGTCCAGCTACTCAGCCTCGCGCACCAGCTCTTCGACGGCGAGCTCATGGAGCAGAGCGCGCTGGCCTGGGAGCCCGAGCCTTTGCTTGGGTTGTGGCGGGGCGAAGCCTTCAACCCAGAGCAGTTCCATCGGTCGATCGTCTACATGACCTATGCGCCCGGTACGGCCTACACCCGCATTCTCACCGCCCTCTTGCACCTCGGGACTGGCGGCGGCGCCTGGTGCCAATGGGCCACAGGCATCCTCGCCGAAGCAGCCGCCGCCTTTGCCTGCGCCTTTGCTCTTGCCCGCTGTCGCGCCGGGCTGTGGGCCGTATTGGCTGTAGCTGCCGTGATCCTGCAGCCGTGGTTCATCACCTCCTGGCAGCTCATGCCCTTTGGCAACCACACCGAGTGGGTGTTGATCCCGACACTTATGGCCTGCTGGCTGGCGGCCAAGCCTCCCAAAGACCGCTCGCTGCCCGGCTGGCTGGCCTTGGGCTTCCTCGCCTTTCTCGGACCCGTTGCCTACCGACTGAACGCCGGGCCCAGCGCGGCCATCGTCGCCGTCGCCCTCTTCGCCGCACTCCCGCGCTGGCGACGGCTCTGGGCTGCCTTCCCCGTCGCCGGCGCCCTTGCCGGCGCAGCCCTCATCCAATACAGCTTCCAGACCGGCGGCAACCAGGTGCTGGCACCAGCGGTCCGGCCCATCTCCTTTGACTCCCTCGGCGCTCGCGCAACCGAGGCCATCGGCCTGATTCCCCAGGCCATCGGCCCCCAGATTCCCTGGGCATGGGCTCCTCTCCTGAGTTTCGCTGTCGCAGCGGTCGCAGCCCTGGCTTGGCCGTGGCGGACCTGGGCCCGCACCCCTTCGGGTCGCGTCGCCCGCTTCGCCGTCCTGTGGTTCATCCTGAGTCCTCTGCCCATCCTCCTCATGGACAGCGTCATGCCCCGCTACCTCATCGGAGCCTGGTACGGGCTCGTCTGGTGCGGGATCGCCTTATTGCTCCCGGGTGCCCCGCGCGCCGCCCGCCTCGTTGGAGCGGGGGTGCTGGGGATCTGGATCTGCCTCGGCGCCACCCTGCTTCCGCAGACCATCCATCCCCAGCTTTGGCCCGCCAACGTGACCATCCGGGGACTGGATCTGTGGTACCAGCTGGGGGTCGAGAGCATCGACCGCGATGAACTGCGCTACTACAACAAGTTGCTGGAAGAAGGGCGCGGTGGGGTGGGCGTGGGCTGGGCCAGCTCCAGCTCCGCTGCGTTCTGCAAGAAAGCGACGTCCCGCGCCCTGCGCTGGGCGCCCTTCGAGCCCTACGCCGACCTGTGCCAGGGCTTCTCACAGGGCGAAGCGACCCAGTGGCTTCGCAACTCACTCGAGGGTGAGTCGGCCCACCTGCACGACCACCTTGCCGACATCGGCCGAGGGATCTGGATCCGCTGCCAGCGCGAACCCCGGGCGGCCCTCTTAGCCATCGACGGCCTCGAAGAGGAACTCGCGGTTCCCATTCGCTACGGGATCTTGGACGAAGCCTCGCGCTGGGGGCTGGTCCCCCCTCCGCTCCCCGGAACGGCCCTCCCTACCAAGCGCAGGACGGCCTTCCCTCCCAAGAGCTTCTAGAGCCCAGGCTAAGCCTTGGCTCGAATGCAGTTGAGCGCCGAGCCCGCCTGGAACCACGCGATCTGCTCGTCGTTGAGGGTGTGGCAGGTCGGGATGTGGTCCACGCTGCCGTCCTGGTGGGTGAGCTCGACGGTGATTGTGCTGCCCGGGCTCAGGTCGGTGACGCCGCGAAGAGCGACGCTGTCGGCCTCTCGTACCTTGTTCAGATCCTCGGTGTCGGCAAAGGTCAGGGGCAAGACTCCCTGCTTCTTCAGGTTGGTCTCATGGATCCGCGCGAAGCTGCGGACGATCACCGCCTTGGCGCCCAGGTGCCGGGGCTCCATCGCCGCGTGCTCGCGGCTGCTGCCTTCGCCG
>CAZQTQ010000004.1:23831-27653 GCA_964596025.1 uncultured Rickettsiales bacterium | reverse complement strand
AGCAACCATCCGTCGTCGGTATGAACGGGATGCCGCTCGTCGGCCTCAGGGCGTCGACCTGCCCACAGCGCGAGGGCAGCACAAGCGACGAACCAGGTGGCGACAGCGGCGCCGAGGACGCCGGCCAATGTCATGACGGGGCGGCTATCCTTCGACGAACGGGCGCAGGCGCTTGGCCCGCGAGGGGTGGCGGAGCTTGCGCAGCGCCTTCGCCTCGACCTGTCGGATCCGCTCGCGGGTGACGCCGAAGTCCTGCCCGACCTCCTCGAGGGTGTGGTCGGCGTTCTCGTCGATGCCGAACCGCAGCCGCAGCACCCGCTCCTGGCGCGGCGTGAGGGTTGCGAGGACCTTGCGGGTCTGCTCCTTCAAGGAGCGCGAGATGACCGCGTCGGCCGGCGAGACGGCCGTCGTGTCCTCGATGAAGTCCCCGAGCTGGCTGTCCTCTTCGTCGCCGACCGGAGTCTGCAGCGAAATGGGACCGCGGTTGAGCTTGAGGATCTTGTGGACCTTCTCCTCCGGCATGTCGAGGCGGACGGCGAGTTCCTCGGGGGTCGGATCCCGGCCGAACTCCTGGGTCATCTCCCGCGATGTGCGGACGAGCTTGTTGATCGTCTCGATCATGTGCACAGGGATCCGGATGGTCCGGGCCTGGTCGGCGATGGCCCGGGTCACGGCCTGGCGGATCCACCAGGTGGCGTAGGTGCTGAACTTGTAGCCGCGCCGGTACTCGAACTTGTCGACCGCACGCATCAAGCCGATGTTTCCCTCCTGAATCAGGTCCAGGAAGTCGAGGCCGCGGTTGGTGTACTTCTTCGCAATGGAGACGACGAGCCGTAAGTTGGCCTCCACCATCTCAGTCTTGGCGCGATCGGCGAAGTTCTCGGAGTCGCGCATCCGGTTGTAGACGGTCTTTAGCTCGCCGGTGGTGCAGCCTGTTGCCTCACAGACCTCCCTGATCCGTCCTTCCGCGTCGTCGATGACGGCGTGGAACTCCAAGAAGTCGTCCGAAACGACTCCCCCGCGACTCTTCTTACTGCGACTCTTCTTGGCCTTGAACAGAGTATCCCGCAGGTCGTCCACACTCATCCCGGCGCGCCGGGCCACGGCGGCAATCTCCCGCTCGGCCGCCAACAGCGCCTGGCAGTAGTCCTTGAAGTGGTCGAGCAGTTCGACGTACTGCTTTCGGTCCAGCTCCAGGGACCGCAGGGTGTGGTAGCTGTCTTCGTGGATATCCTCTAGCCGCTGGTCCAGATCCGCAGTGGCCGACTCCTCCATGCCCTCGCTGCGCGCTCGAGCTTGCTGCACGATGATCGAGAGCCGCTCCTCCTCCAGCTCACAGAGCTTGTCGATGACTTCGGACTTGATGCGGGCCAAGGAGCCTTCGTCGAGATCGACCAGCAACTGCAGGAGCAGACCTTGACCAAAATCGGTACTGATCAGGGCACGCCGGGCGCGGCTCTCGCCCTTCTCAATGCGTCGGGAGATCGCTACCTCGCCATCGCGACTTAGGAGAGAAACCCCACCCATCTTGCGGAGGTAGACCCGCAGGGGGTCGTGCCGGCCGCCAGTGTAGTCATCATCGTCCCGGGTTCGCTTCCGATCGAAGAGAGCGTCGGTCTTTGAGGCCAGTTGAGCTCGCCGAGCACGCTTCATGGCGGCCTCGGAGTTCGTGACCTGAACCCCCATCTCGCTCAGCTTGAACATGACGTCATCGAGCTGCTCGGGGCTCAATTCACGGCGGGGCAGGGCTTGACTCAACTCGTCAAAGCTCAAATGCCCGCGACGCTTGCCAGTCTCGATGAGGTCCTGGAACCAATCTTCGCTGCGCTTCTTGACCATCAAATCCTCACGGTACAGGGCCTTGTCGGGGACCAGCCTTTCAAACGCGGCACAGTAATCCCGCCGCTCGTCCTCGACAAGGGCGGATTTGCTCATTTTTCTCTTTTTCTTGGTGGGAACTTCTTCATCGGTGCAGCTGGAACGGGCCTGAGGGGAATCATCCGTCTTCGTTCAACCAGGACGCGGTGCTTCGGTTTAGGCTGGTACGATGCGGCGGTGAAGCGCCTGTTTTTCGGATCAAACGCGGGGGGGGGGGGACGGGGAGATCCGTCCAATGAAGTACGTTCTTCTGAGGACTCCGGCGAAATCGGGCCGAGTCCCCTCCGCAGCGCGGGGACCGTCGTTGTTGCCGGAGGGGGGTCAACAGCCAGCCGCGTCGTGCAACGAATCGCCAAGGTCTTCTCTGTGGTCGTGGTCGACGCGGATGAGGCGAAGAGCTCAGCATTCGACAGTTTCGACGGCGTGCGCTTTGTGGTGGGCGATGCAAGCTCCACGCTTGTGCTGCAGCGGGCCGGAGTCGACAGCGCCCAAGCCCTCATCGCGGCCACGGACGACGACGACGTCAACATCGAGGCCTGTCGACTGGCGGTGGCTTCCGGCGTCAACGAAGTGGTGTGTCGGCTCTCCACTCCAACACGGCGCCAGGAGGTCTTGGACCTGGGTGCCCGACCAGTGACCACGGCCTCGGCCCTGTCGGGCGGCCTGACCGCGAGTCTGCCGGGCATGGTGGTGACGACCACGGAGGTCGGCTTGGGCGAGGGGGACGTTCTCCAAGTCCGAGTGATGCCGGGTTCCTTGGTCATCGGTCACCCCCTGCGGGACGTCGTCACCCGCGAGTACCTGGTCGCCGCCATCTATCGGGACGGCAAGCTCGTCGTCCCCCACGGCGACACCACGGTCGAGGCCGGAGACCAGGTCTTGCTGGTGGGCGAGCCCGAGACCCTGAGTGCTGTGGCCGACTACTTCCGCCTCGGAGCTGCCCAGTTCCCCAAGCAGTACGGCCGGAGTGTCGTGCTGTGGAACGAACACGGAAGCGAGGTCGTCTCTGCAGAGGCCCGCTGGCTTCGCGCGGCGGCCGGAGTGAGTGCCTTCCACCTCCTCGTTCCCCCCGGGCAGGAGACGCCAGATTGTGGAGAGGCTACCCCTATCCACCTCTCCCCCAATCCCAAGGACCGCTACGCACCCCTGCGGGAGGCCCATCCGGGAATTCAGGTAGTCGGCGCCCCTCGAACTGGCTTCTTGCGTCGGGAGGGACTGGGACAGCTCGGCGAGATTCTCGACCGCTCCGAGTGCCCCATCCTCATCTCGAGGGGGAGCTTTCCCTACCGGCGCATCCTCGCGCCGGTGGGTGACAGCGAGAGTTCGTGGCGGAGCCTCGAGCTCGCCGTCGACATTGCTCGGCTCGTCGAAGCGCGGATCACCGCCATCCATGTCGCGCAGCCGCGCTTTCTTGGGGGGAGCGGGGGAGCGGAGCGAACCGATCGCGTGATTCAGCGCGTCGGCGAAGTTGCTCGGCTCTACGGACTGCACCTTGAGCCTCTGGTGATGGAGGGGAACCCCATCCGGAAGGTTGCCCAGGTAGCGGCCGATCATCAGCTCGTCGTAACGGCGCGAAATTTCCACGAGGAGGACACCTACTTCAAGCCGGACGTGGGGCTTCGAATCGCCCTGAATTCGCCCTGCTCCGCCATCGTCTTGTCTCACCACTGAGTACCCACCGATCCCCATGGTCTTCGCCGCCCTAACCGCCATGCCCCTGGACATGGCCCTCTTGCTCTTCTGGCTCAGCCTGGGAGCCCTCATCGTTCCCATCGCGGCCCCGCGTTCGGGAATGCCCGAGGCCGTCCTTGCTATTGGCTATGGCGTCATCGTGGGAGCCCTGGGCCTGGTAGGCGGCGGCGTAGAGGCCAATCAAGTCTTCGACCTGCTGGCGGAATCGGTCGCGGAGCACGAGGCCCACCAGGAGCACTCCGACGCATCCAA
>CAZQTQ010000004.1:21196-23821 GCA_964596025.1 uncultured Rickettsiales bacterium | reverse complement strand
GAGCGGGACTGGAGATCGACTTCGACGCGGTGGATCGAGGCGGGCGCAGTGGCGTGCTACGCGGCCTGCTTGTGGCCCTGGGGTTTCTCGGCGTCTCAGGCGTCCTCTGCATTGCTTTTGCTCTGCCCCCGTTCTACGTGATCGTGCTCTCCGCCTGCTCGGTGGGCTTAGGCGTGGCGGTCTTGCGGGAGACCGGCCTGACCGCGGCTCCGGTTGGGCAAGCGGTGCTGCTGGTGGGCTCTCTTGGAGAGTTCCTAACGCTCATCGCGATGACCTTCTACGACGTCCAGGCACGGGTCGGGCTGTCCCTGCAGCTTGTGTGGAACCTTGGAAAGCTCGTGGCCCTTTTTGCCGCCGGGGCGCTCTTCCTGCGGTACCTCAAGGCCTGGACCTGGTGGCACCCCGGGGTCTTTCGCCGGGTCTTCGACACACACGACGCCTCCGAAGTTGGGGTACGGGCGGCCGTCGTCACCTGCCTTGCCTTTGTGGCCTTGGCCGTCGCCCTGCACGTCGAACCCATCCTCGGCGCCTTCATTGCGGGCGCAGTGGCCCGAATGGTCTTCCGAGATGTCACCGTACTCGAGCACAAGATGAGCGCCCTGAGCTCGGGCTTCTTCATTCCCATCTTCTTCGTCCACGTTGGGGTTGGGTTCGACCTGTCCCTGCTGTCGTGGGACGGGTTGCAGACCGCATTCGGACTCGCAGCCCTGGTGGTAGTGGCGCGCTTGCTGCCTTCGCTGGGGCTCCTGGGCCAGGTAGACCTCGGCCTACGGCAGATCGCGGGCGTCAGCCTGTTGCTTGGCGCCCCATTGACCCTCCTGGTCGCCATCGCTTCCCTAGGCAAAGACCTCGGGGTCCTTAACCAACACGAAAGCAGCGCAATTGTCCTCTTGGCCATCGTGCTGTCGGTGGCCCTGCCGGTAGTCTTCAAGCTCATCTGCGGACGTCCGCCGGCTGCGCGAGGCCACGGCTCTGCCTGAGGGCAGCGCTAGAATGGGGGGCCATGACCCGCATCCTCGTCATTGACGACCACCGAGACACCCTCGTGTTGCTCAAAGACCTCTTTGGGAACGCGGGCTACATCGTGGACACCGTGAACGACGGCGACCAGGCGAGGGAACGGCTCCGAGCAATCGACTACGACGTCGTGTTCACAGATCTCCGGCTTGGGTACCCCTATGACGGGCTCGAGATACTGGAACTGGTGCAGCAGGCCCGCCCTCGAGCGCAGGTCATCATCATGACGGCGTTCAGTTCGGTCGAGAGTTCGGTGTTGGCGATCAAGGGCGGGGCCTACGACTACATCACCAAGCCGTTCAATCGCGAAGAGTTGCTGCTGTTGGCCGCGCGGGCAGCGGAGCGGGCTCAGCTCACGTTGCAGGTCCAGAAGCTCGAAGAGGCTGCTGGAGGGGGCGAGACCGCCCCCATCCTTCGGGAGATCGTGGGCAAGAGTCCCCAGTTGGTCGAGGTGATGGGACTCGTTGCCCAGGTTGCCAAGACCGACGCTACGGCCCTGATTCTGGGGGAGAGCGGGACCGGCAAGGAGCTGGTCGCCCAGGCCCTGCACCAGCTGTCGACCCGGTCAGAGAATGCCTTTGTTCCCGTCAACTGCGGGGCCATTCCGGAGAATCTCCAGGAGTCGGAGTTCTTCGGGCACGTCAAGGGCGCCTTTACCGGCGCCGTTCGAACGAGCAAGGGGCTCTTTGCGCGGGCGGACAGCGGAACCCTCTTCCTGGACGAGGTGGGTGAGACGAGCTTCGCGACTCAGGTGAAGCTCCTGCGCTTTCTCCAGAGCGGTGAGGTGCGTCCCGTGGGGGACAACGTCCCGTTGCACGTAGACGTGAGGCTGGTGGCGGCGACCAATCGAGATCTTCACGCACTTATCGAAGAGAAGAAGTTCCGCGAGGACCTGTACTACCGGCTGAACATCATCACGATTGAGGTCCCCCCACTGCGGCATCGAGAGGGAGATGTCGACCTCCTGGCTGAGTTCTTCTTGACCCGGGTCGCGCGGAAGCTCGGGAATGGCGTTACCGGCTTCTCGCGATCGGCAATGCGGCAACTGCGCGCCTACGGCTGGCCGGGAAATGTGCGGGAGCTAGAGAACGCGGTGGAGCGGGCCGTCACCCTTGCGCGCGGTACCCGGGTCGAGGTCGATGACCTGCCCCGTCTGGGAGACTTGTGGAGGCCTGGATCGGCCCCCAGGCAAGCCGGCCGCAAGGCCTCCAAACGGGCCGCATCAACTGAGGGCCCGGCCACAATCAGCAGATTCAAGGCGCCCGAACCCGCCGACCCTTGGGAGATGGCGGACCGGTGGTCGGAGGAGGGCGGGCGCTTTCCGTCGCTCGAGGACATGGAGCGGCGCCACATTCTCGCAGCCCTGGAATTCTTCGAGGGGCACCGCGGGCGCACCTCTGAGGCGCTAGGCATCTCCAAGGTGACTCTCTGGCGCAAGATCAAGGCCTACGAGATCACGGCGTGAGGACTGCGAGGTTGTGAAGGTCCTGGTTACGGGGGGGGCGGGCTTCATCGGTGCGCATGTGGTCCGCATGCTTGCAGAGCGCGGGGACGAGGTCCGGGTTCTTCTCGCTCCCGGAGAGTCCCCAGCGGCCCTGGCTGGGCTCG
>CAZQTQ010000004.1:13079-21186 GCA_964596025.1 uncultured Rickettsiales bacterium | reverse complement strand
CGTTGCTGTCGAGGTTGAGGCGGTCGAGGGGGACGTTCGGGACCTGCCAGGTCTGCGAGAAGCGGTTTCGGATTGCGGGGCAGTGATCCACTTAGCGGCCATCTATGCGCTGTGGATGAGGGACTATCGGCCCATGTACCAGGTCAACGTGGATGGGACCCGCAACATCATGACGGCGGCGCTCGATGCAGGCGTCGACAAGATCGTCTACACCTCGAGCATCGCGGCTTTGGGTGTTGAGCAGGGAATGACCCCATCAAACGAGGAGACTCGGTTCAATCAGCACAAGAAGGCCACTCACTACGTCCTAAGCAAGCACTATGCGCAGCGGGTAGTTCGAGAGTTCGCAGCCCAGGGTCTTCCGGTGGTTTCTGTCCATCCCTCGTTCCCCTTTGGCCGTGGCGATCGGCGCCCAACTCCTACAGGTCGATCGGTCATTCGTATTCTCGAGGGCTCGTACTTTGCGGCCGGTCCGGGTGGAATCAACATCGTGGACGTTGAGGACGTGGCGAGAGGCCACCTTCTTGCGCTGGACTCCGGGGAAGACGGGACCAACTACATCCTCGGCGGAACCGACATCACCACCCACGACTTCTTCGGGGTGGTTCAGGACATCGCGGGGGCGAAGAAGGGTCACTTCCGGGTGCCACCCACGGCGATGGTAGCTATTGGCTGGTTTGGTGACGCCGTCGGTGCATTTACCGAGCCGTTGCTCGATACGCGCACCTCCCGCTACACGATGCAGTACCTCTACTACGACTCCAGCCGGGCAACGCGGGAGCTGGGCTACACCATCACGCCGCTGAACGAGGCCGTCGGTAAGGCCATCCGTTGGTTCCGTGAGCACGGCTACTTCGAGAAGGACGCATCCTGGCGGCATGCGCCTTGGAAGCGGAAGCGACCGTGAGCGACAACGCGCAGGAAGGCGAGGCGAGGGGCCACTGGATCCGCTGCTGGTTCAAGGGCGGAAAGGTCTGGGCCGAGTGCGAGGAAGACGGTCGGTTGATCGAACGGGAGGGCTTGGTGCGCATCGCCTACAAGAAGGGGGACAAGCGCAGCTACAGCACCCATGCAGGGCGGCTGAACCCAGTCGAAGGAGTGTCAGTCGAAGAGGGGCCTGCAGCGGTTGAACCCACCGGAGGGGCGAGGACGGGGGGCAAGAAGGCTGAGGCTCCGGGCTCGACTCGGCGCTCGACTGCCCCCGGGTCCGAGGGCGGGAAGGCGAACAGCTCGGTGTTTGGGGGGAGCTGGGACGAGGTGGAAGATGAAGGAGCGATCCACCTCTGGTCGGACGGCGCTTGCTCGGGGAATCCGGGTCCAGCGGGAGCGGGAACCGTCTTGCTCTATGCGGAACACCAGAAGGAAATCGCCACCTATTTGGGAGAGAACACCAACAACGGGGCCGAGCTGACCGCGGTTCTGCAGGGTCTTGAGGCCTTGCATGAGCCAGTGGTCAAGACGCTTGTCATCCACACCGACTCCCAATACGTCATCGGGGTGCTGGCGCGCGGGTGGAAGGCCAAAGCCAACTCGGAGCTGGTTATGCAGCTACGCGCTCTCTTGCAGCCACTGCCGAGAGTAGTATGGCATTGGGTACGGGGGCACGAGGGCGTCGCCCTCAACGAACGCTGCGACTTCTTGGCGACCGAGGCCGTACGAACCCGCAGTTCTTGGACGAGTTGATGCGGCTGATTCACATGACGGACGTGCACTTCCTTGGGCCACTGCGCTTTCGGAACATGGTGGGCAAGCGCGCACTCGGCATGGCCAACCTCTACGTCGTCGGACGCAGGAACTACTTCGACGCCGGCAGCCTGGTGGGGATGGCCGTCGCCGACGCCCTGCAGTGGGACGCCGACGCCTTCGTGATGACGGGCGATGTCACCGCTTTGGCCCAGGATGCCGAGTTCTCCGAAGCGCGCGATGCCTTTGGTCCCTTGCTGAACGGCCTGCCTTCCGTCGTCATTCCGGGCAACCACGACGTCTACACCCTGCAGTCGGCGAGAAGCTCCCGGATGGAGCGGTGGCTCGGCCCATGGATGTCTGGGGGCCGCTGGGACGTAGACAGTCGCAGCTGGACGGAGCCTGCCGTGAGTCCCGGCAAACCGGTGGACTGGCCGGTGGCCTTCCACCTCGGCGACACCTGTTTCGTTGCCACCAACCCCTGCCGTCCAACCCTTCGCTCCACCGGGCGTTTTGGGTCGAAGGCCATCGCCAGGGCCGAAGCCTTGGTGCAGAAGGCTCGAACCGAAGGCCAACAGGTGGTCTACCTCCTCCACTACCCCGTTTTCCAGCCGGACGGTGCCGTCTACAAGCGTTCGGGACACGATCTAGAAGACGTCGACGCCCTCTTGGAGAGCTTCCAGCGAAGCCCCCCCGACCTGGTCCTTCATGGGCACAAGCACCAGGCCTACCGAACCCGCTGGCAGACCCGAGAGGGGAAAGCAGTAGAGGTCATCAACTGCGGGACAAGCTCCGCGAAGTCGCCGCACCCCGACCGGACCGCCGGCTATTTCGTCTACGAACTGGAAGGGGGCGAGCTTCGGTCCATCCGAAGGCGCATCCTCCCTCCGGGCAAGGCGGTCTTCGAGGACCATCCCCACTCCTTCATTCTCGGGTCCCCCTAGGGGCAGGCCTCTACCTCGACCTTCGGGAAGGGTTCGCTTCCGTCGAGGGACTCACTGGGCAGCCCGTAGCGCGCCACTGTCGCGTAGTTGTTCGATTGAGAGAAGAGGTTTCCACCCACCCAGAGCATCTCGTCCTCAAGCCCTGGCCACACAGCGTGGAAGTGCTCCGACGAAAAGGGCTGCTCTTCGGGGCAGGTCCAGGTCTCGCCGTCGTAGGAGGCCACCACCCCGAACATGCCCGCGATCCAGAGGGGCTGGTCGGGGGCGGTCCACACCCCGTTCAGGGGCTGAAAACCGCAGCGGGGGGGGACGTCGACCTCGGTCCAGTTGGCGCCATCCCAGTGCACGACGACCCCGGAACTGGCCCCGCCGACCGCCCAAACGTCGTCGGTACTCCGGCCCCGTACCGTCAGGAGCTTGGGTGCGCCCTCGGGGGTACGGTCGACGAGCTCGTCTGTGGAGTCCAAGGTGTAGGCCACGCCATCGCCCACAATCCAATTTTCCCAGACCTTGAACAGAACACCGGGGACCTCGTCGTGCAGGAGAGTCCAAGCGCCGGTGGCGGCCCGCCTCCAGACCTCCCCCGGTTGATCCCCCCAGACGTCGCCCCCAACGGCTATGACCCGGTCCCCTTCGTCCCAAACTCCGTAGAGGACTGACTCGGTGGGGACCGATTCGTCGTAGAAGACCCCCGCCTCGTGCCGCAGGATGAGGCCGTCGGCGCCTACGATGAAGTAGCGATCGTCGCCCAAGCCGTGAATCCACCAGCCGGTCCGGGGAATGGAGACCGCATCCGAGCACCAGCCACTACTCGTGGTGCGGGTCAGTAGACCCGAGTTGCCGTCCAGGCCACCGCCAACGGAATACAGGGTGTCGCCGTCGGTCCAAGACGACAAGAGTGCGCCGCCATCTGCCGCTTCGATGAGAATGGAGAAATCACTCTGGGGGCAAGCGGAAGCCAGGAAGCCCAAGACCATCAGGAGGGCGCCGCGTAGCCGGACCGCACGAAACATTGCGTTACTCCTTGTCTAAGCGGACCGACAGCGCCCGCTCGCGGACCTGGGGGTCAACAGGGCCGGTTCCTTGGTGGACCCAGGTGGTGGTCTGGTTGCCCTCGGCGTCGAGGAACTGAAGGCCGTCCACCAGGCTTCCGTCCGCCGCGGGCAAGAGGAAGACCCCGGTACCGTAGCCGTAGACGCCGCGGACGCGGGACACCTCGTCGGCGCTGTCGTTCTCCCGGTGGCAACTGCGGCAGGCGCGCGGCTTGTCCGTTGTCGTGTGCTGGAACAGGGGGACAAAGCCGTTGTTCGGGTACATGCCGTGGGCGCTTCTGAACTCACCGACCACGGTCTCCCCACCCTCGCCATCGTCGACCAATCCCCCGATGAGCAGTTCGCCGTCGGCCGTGCCGAAGGCCTGTGCTCCCCGCACTGCCAGCTGGACCTGCTGCGAGGGGTGCACCGGCTGGATGCGGCCGTCCGTGGAGGTGCCGAGCAGCATCGTGTCGAGGCTGTAGGCGGTCCGAGAGCCCCGGGCAAGCCCCGGAGTGACTTGCCCAGTTTGGTAATCGATCTGGTTGATCCGCAGGTCCAGACTGACGTGGCAGCCAATGCAGTACTGGAGGTGGGAGTTGTGGCAGCTGTCGCACTTCAGCGCGTCGGTATGGGACCAGCCCTCCGGGTTGAGACCCATCGCTTGGCGCATCTCTGCGCTGCCTGTGCCACCGTCGGCGAGCAGCAAGGCTGGCTGCGGCACTGGCAGCGCTTCCCCATCCATCCGGCGGATCAGCTGAACCGAGCCGTCGGCGCCCTCGGTTAGCTGCCCCAGCGGATCTCCGTTGGCCTTTCGGAACACGCCCCCCTCGTCGGGACTCGCGACCTCCCGGACTGTGCCGTGGCAGTCCTCACAGCGAATGGACAGCTGCTGTTTGACGCTGCTGTAGATCCGGCCGTCGCCATGCACGTCGCGGCCCACGTGGCAGTCCACGCACTCCATACCCGCGGCGTAGTGCAGGTCGGGCGGGGTCTCGTCGACCTCGTTGGTCGTGTCCTCGTCGCTGAAGTAGTAGCCCGGCGCATGCCCGTAGAGCGTCTCGGCGATCGGCTCGGCATTGGGGGGGGTGAAGGCCTCGCCAAAGCCGCCCTCGCGAATGCCTCGGTAGAGCAGGCCGATCCGGGCCCCTTGGTGGTGGCAGGTCGCACACTGCTCCGAGGGAATGGCGTTGGTGATGACGTGCTCCTGGGGGTGCACCGGCACACCGGTAGGAATCATCGGGTCCCCTCCCCGGTAGGTGCCCAGCTTGCCGTAGACGACGTGGCAGGCGGTGCAGCCAGCCGAACGGTAGCGGCCGGGGGAATCGTTTCGGTTGAAGCCAGCGTGGTGGCACGTGTTGCAGTTCTTGCTCAGGTAGTGGCGGTAGGCCAGATCCAGGAGGTCGGGATCACTGGGCACACCGTTGGCAAAGAGCGCCTCCATTTCGCCCTGGGTCGGCGGCTCGAGGGTCTCGACTTCGCAGACGCTGCCCGGCACCCCCTCGGGGTCACAGTCCTCGTCCAAGGCGGGAAAAGAGCCGTAATGAGCCAACTGCTCGTCCTGTAGGCCGGCGAGGTAGAGGGTGGGGAAGTAGTGGCCTGCGTTGGTGGTCATTACCGAATTCGGCATGGTGGCCGCTTGATCAGGATGGCAACTACCGCAGGTTCGATCCAAGACCCGTATG
Source organism: uncultured Rickettsiales bacterium (assembly GCA_964596025.1). Taxonomy (GTDB): domain Bacteria; phylum Myxococcota_A; class UBA796; order UBA9615; family UBA9615; genus CAZQTQ01. The sequence continues at coordinate 15,843 of CAZQTQ010000004.1, read as the reverse complement.
TCGCCGGGATTGATGAATTGAACGTAGTCCAGGGGCAAGGCATCGAGCTGACCGGGGGCGAAGTCTCTGATGAAGCCCTCCGGCGCCGGGGGCAAGCCAGCGCCGCGAATGGCAAGCCAATTGTCGGGAATCGGGACGTGAGCATCTTCCTGGGCTCGCGCCGAATCATTTCCCCCGTGGCACGACACACAGGAGCCAGCTTCGATCGGCGTGTGGATGCGCTCGATGCCGTCGTGGCAACTGAGGCAGGCGTCCAACTCCCCATAGGGCTTGTAGGGTCCACAGGAGGCCATCAGTGCGGCCAGGCAGAAGACAACGAACGCTGTGCTCCATTGAGCACCGGCGCTGGCCCGGGGCAGAGTCACTGGTTTCCGATCACCACCATCACGGGTTGCTGAGCCGAAGCGGTTCTCCCTTGGGTGTCGGTGATCGTCACATCGAGGCTGACGTTCTGTCCATTGAGCAAGAGGAGGTCATCGTCGGTGCGGTAAACATCTGGATCAAAGCCGACGACTACGCCCGAAATCATCCCCCCTTGGCCGTCGCTACGGCAGAGCAGGGCCGCTCCTTCGAGGAGGAAGGAGCCGGTCAGATCTCCATCAATTCGGGTGTCCAGTTGTACCTCCACCTCTTCCTCGTCGCCGGCCAGCATGCCGGTGGTGAGCAGAAGGGTCGAGACGCCAAATCCACCCTGCGGCGCAACATCCAGACCCACCGCTTGTCCGTCCTGAAATGGCTGGAAGGCTCCGCCGACTCCCGACCCCAGACTCAGCATGATGTCGCCGGTGGGCTGGCAGGTGTCCGGCGGCGGATCGCAGGCAGAGCCCAGGAGGCCCGGCGAGATGACGAGGAGCAGGAGCGGGAGGCGGGGAGTCAACGTGGCGATGAAGGCACCAGGATAGCCCAATGCGTAGCCGTCCTCAGAAAATCCAACGCGCCACGTGCCGCAGAACTTCCCGGTGTTCGGGCTCGGTAATGCCGCCGACGGGCTGGCCGAGTGCGAAGCCGTACAGGACTTGTCCACCAAAGTGCAGGAGAGCAGCCACCCGGGCAGAGACCGAGCTTCGGAGGCGGAGGTCGGGCAGGTCGATGTGAAGCCGGACCGGTGCCCCCTGGAGGACGCCCCATTCCCCCTGGCTGGGGACGCTGAGGCAGAGGGTGCGGCGAGAGGCCTCGATCAGGTGCGCTGCGCCGCGGTGTCGCCAGCTTCCGTCCCGCCCGGACCAGCGCTCGAACAAGGTCATCGTCGGGCCGGGCCCGCGAGGTCCCTCGGCCTCGATGGAAACGGTTAGCCGGGGCAGATCTCGAACGGCACTGCCACCAAGCCTCCGGTCCGTCTCCAAGAGGCGGTAGGGCAAACGGACGAATACGGACGGTACGGGGCCCCTATCCCGCCCTTCGACCACACCTTTGCCGGCTACGTAGCCGCGCAGGTGCCAGGGCTCGCCTTCCCGAACGCTCCACAGCGACAGTGCAACCCCGGAAGGCAGGGGGCGAGGATCGCCGCTGACGGCGTCTCGGGCCTCGGCGATGGCGACGCTGGGCCGCGGGCCCCCCTCCCGCAGGTCCACTAGAAAGGAGCGCCCCCACCAGGTTTGGCCGGGCAGGAGGACGGCACACGGCATGGACTGGCGGCAAGCCCAGCGGAGGAGCTCGCGATCGCTCAGATCTTTGGGCCGCAGCGGAGGCGGAGCATCCAGGGCGGGCTCATCGTTGCTTCGGTGCGGCGGCTGTGGGCTCATGCGTACAGGGTACCGGCTGGAGGCGGCTACAGCCTTGGATCCTCACCATCAATGGCCGCGCGCACTGGCCCTAGCCGGAGCGGTGCGAAGGCCGGACCTGTGCCGTACAGCAACCAGTAGGTCTGGTACGAGCCCAGGACCCGCTTCACGTAGTGCCGCGTCTGGTCGTACGGAATCGTCTCGACCCAGGCATCGAGTTCGAGCTCGCCGCGGGCCTTGACCCACTTGCTGACCGCCCCGCCGCCAGCGTTGTAGGACGCAATGGCCAATGGGAGGTGGCCCTTCCAGCGCCCCATGAGGGTGTTGAAGAAGTAGGTGCCCACCTCAATGTTGGTGCGGGGATCGTTTAGTAGTTCGCGCTGCAGGCCCTTGCGCCCCATGCGCCCCCAGACCTCCTTTGCGGTCGGCCACATCAGCTGGCTGAGACCGATCGCTCCGGCCCAGGAGACCACTTCGGGCTGAAAGGCACTCTCCTCCCGCACCAAGCCCTGGAAGACCAAGGGATTCCAGTCGAACTCCTGGGTTGCTTGGGCGATCTGCGGGTGAAAGGCCAGGGGGAAGGCGAGGCGGTAGGAGGTCTGCTGTGCTGGTGTGTAGGGGGGGTGCACCCGACGGTAGCTTCGCCGGAGGAGGTTGTGGCTGTGATACGGGCTGCCGGCCTGCAACAGCAACTGGGCAGCGAAGACGAGGCTACCTTCGTCCCAGTCCTCCTCGTCGTCCCGGTTCAGGGCTTCGAGCACCCAAGGCGTCGCCTCTTGCCCCAAGCCGGCCCGAATCCACTCCAGCGCGCGCTGGAGCGAGGAGTGCTCCCACAGCTTTCGATCCACAAGGAAACGGCTGGGCCCCCGGGCGCGATCCGTAGTGCTGGAACGGAGCGCTTGTACTTCGCTCTGGATGCTTCGAGCCCGTGTGGGTGCATAGAGGCCAAGCCGCCACAGGGAGAGGAGCCCGTAGTAATGCTGGGGGTGGCCACGGGCCAGATCCTCCCAAGCCGTGAGCGCAGAACTCACGCGCTCCGGATC
>CAZQTQ010000004.1:11083-13069 GCA_964596025.1 uncultured Rickettsiales bacterium | reverse complement strand
CGCGCTTGCCAATAGCGAGCCTTCAACACCCAGGATCGGCGAGGGCCATCCACATTGCCTTGAGCGAGGATATCCAACCATGAGAGAGCCTCTGCAGGCTGGTTCTCCTCCCAAGCGTTCCAGGCCATGCCCCAGATTCCCGGGCCCACCATGTCGCCCTCAGGGAAGCGGTCTGCCATCTGGCGAAGGTGGTCCCGGGATTCTTTGAGGCGGCCGTCGAGCCGGAGGGTCTGAGCTGCCTGGTACAGGCCATCGTCAGCGTAGCTGTGCTCGGGGAAGCGATCGCTCAGGGACACGTAGGCGGCGACCGCATCGTCGGGCCGGCCGGATCGGCTCAGACCCTGTGCCAAGAGGTACTGGGCTTTGACCGCGACCTCAGGGTTTGGGCAAGTCCCCGCGCCCTGACGGAGGCGGGGGAAGCTCTCGCTGTATCTGCGGAGCTTGTGCAAGGCGCGACCCCACTGGAAGAGTCCTCGGCAGGCGGTCTCCGGGTCGCGGGCCCAGAGTTGGTCCAACTCGCTCTCGTAGGGGGCAAGGAGATCGACTACCGCTTGGTTGGCGTGGACGGAGGCAAGAGCCTCGCTACGTGCAACGGCATCCTCAAAGCCGCGCGCGAGTTCCTGGGGTCGGGCTGACTCCAGCCGCCGCAAGGCGGCCACAGCCTCGCCGGCATCGGGGGTGTCCCGGCTCTCCTGACGCCAGAACTCGAGGCAGGCCCCGTGGGCTTCTGAATCCTGCCCGGCAGCTTCGTGGGCCTTGCAGCGCAAGAGCGAGGCGCGGAGAGAAGCAGGACCCCCGGCTGGGGCACTAGCAGTTGAGATCGCCGACAAGGCCCTCAGCGCAGCCTGGTGGTTCCCTTTGTCCAGCGCCCACTCGGCTCGAAGGAGGCCGGCCTCCACGAAGAGGCGGCTCGTGGGCGCGAATTCGGCGACGAGGGCTTCCGCCTCCGCATTGCGTCCAAGCCCCCCAAGTGCTCGGCTGCGAAGCCATCGGATCGTGTCTTTGGCAATCGGAGGACTGTCTCCATAGGACTCGAGGATCTCCAGGGCTTCCGCAAATTGTTCGGCGTCCAACGCCCGCTGGGCCAGCCGGACGGCTTGGCCTACTTGCACCCGGGGGTCGCCAGCCGGATAGGCCGCAAGCTCGGAACGCAGGACCACCACGGCACCCGCCTTGCCTGGTTCCGATCCAAGCTCCACAGGGGCTGTCGCAGCCTGGGATCCAGGACCGTCCTGGTTGGAGGAGTCGGTCAGCCCTTCCTCGGGTCGGAGACCGACGACCGGGGCCTGGCAGGTCATGGCCGCAGCGAGGGGCAGTAGGGGAAGAAGACGGAGCGAAAGGATCAAGCCCATGACGGAGTACTGCGAGGTCAGCGGGATCAGCGGGAGATTATTTGAGGGCCGAGGTGGAGAAGCCTTTACTTACGATCGCCCTTTTTCTTCGAAGAGTCCTTCGAGGACGAACCTTTGGACGAGGAGCCCTTCGAGGAAGAGGACGAAGTCTTGCGTTTGCTGCTCGACTTCGAGCTCGACTTCGACGACGAGCCAGAGGAACCGCTGCTGGAGGACGACTTACTGCCTGAAGATGAGCGGCTGGAGCTCGACGGCTTCGTGGACGAGCGGCTACTACCCGAGGAAGAGCGGCTACTGCCCGTGGAAGAGCGACTGCTACCCGAGGAAGAGCGACTGGAGCTCGACGGCTTTGTGTACGAGCGGCTGCTGCCCGAGGAAGAGCGGCTGCTGCCTGAGGAAGAGCGGCTGCTGCCTGAGGAAGAGCGGCTGCTGCCCGAGGAAGAGCGGCTGGAGCTCGACGGCTTCGTGTACGTGCTGCTGCCCGAGGAAGAGCGGCTGGAGCTCGACGGCTTCGTGGACGCGCTGCCCGAAGGCGAGCTACTGCTGGAAGACCCCCGGCTGGACGACGACTTGGGCTGGTAGAACCCCGTGTTCGACGTCCCTGTTCTCGACGTAGCCGAGGGCGTGGATGAGC
>CAZQTQ010000004.1:0-11073 GCA_964596025.1 uncultured Rickettsiales bacterium | reverse complement strand
AGCCGGAGGACCGGGTGGACGGGGTTTGGTAGTCCTTTCCGGCGGGACCCTGAGTGGAGCTGGGGGTTGAACCCTGGATGCTTCGGCTGCCGGTGCTGTCTCGCGAGGAGGTCGTGGCACTTCTGCCGCTGCTGCTCCCGCTAGTCCCCCGGCCCGAGTCGCCGTGGGGGGCGCGGTAGTGGTCGCTACCGGAGCTGCTGTCGCCCCGGGAGCCGCTTGCACCTCCCGAACCGTGGTCGGCAGTGTGCCTTCGACCCGATCCTGTGGCCCCTGGCGAGCGTCTCTCCCCGGAGAAATCGCGGGTCCGGTACACCCTTCGCCCCTCCGTGCCGCTGCGGTGATCGGCGTAGTGCCGATGGCGTCGCCCGAAGCGAGGCGCGACGTAGTCGCTGCGAATGTAAATCCGTGCGGGATGGTAGTGGCGGCTGTGGTGGTGGTGGAGGCGCCGGACGTGGATGTTCCAGTGGACGGGGTACCAATTGACCCAACTCCACCAGAAGAGATCGTCGAAGTCTCCGGTGTAGACCCAATAGCCATCGTACGAATCCCAGTAGTGGCTGTGGTGTCGGCTGCGGCGGGGCCCCCACCAGTGAGCATGGGGTCCCTCAAGAACACACCAGAAGTCCCCAGCGTGATGGACGGGATGGGGGTCGTAGAACCAGTAAGCCCGCACGTGGGGGCTGTGCCACGAAGGGTCGCCGACGAAGTGGATGATGCCGTCCTGCTCGTAAAGCACATACTCATCCGGATCGAGGCGGTAGCTGTGGACGTGGAGAGCGTCCTGCTCACACCACTGACCCAAGTCCTCGGGGACCGGGTGAGACCCCTGGTACTCGAAGAGGGTTACGGTCCTATGGGCAAAGGCTGGATCTGGGAATGAGGTAAGCCCCCCCAAGAGAAGGAAGAAACCGATGAGAAGCGCTGGCAGGCGATGAGATCGATAATCGTGCATGACGAGGCTCCAGTGGCGTCAGGACCCCCAGGATAGGGCCCCGAGGACAGACGAACCAGTCCCGAATGGGCTTCGAGGGTAATCCGAGTCTTGGGCAGGGTACATCTGATAGGAATACGGTTCTGGACCGACCCTTATTCGAATGGAGAACCGCTTTGTGGCTTTTTGGTCTCAAGAGCGAGGCTCTAGTGGTTGCGTCGCGGGGGCAAATCGTTACCATCGCCGAGTCTTGCGCTGGCTCGCGCCCCGGCTCTGTCGCCTCCAGGTCCCTTGCGGGCTGGCGGTCGCTCTCGCCTTCCACGCTACGCTCGCTGCCTGCGCCACCACGGGGGCAAGCAGCGGGTTTTCCTCGGCCCACCACCGCCACCAGGGCCTCCTGCAGTGGTCTACTGACGGCGAGACCCTCAACATCAACCAACAGGGCAGCATCCGCCCCCTCAAGGCTCCCCCGAGGATTCAGGACGAGCTCGAGCGCATTCCCGGGGCCGTCATCACCTTCAGCGGCTCTATCTTGGGTCCTGAGGTACGCATAGCGGCCTTCCGGATGGTGGAAGCGCCGGATGGCATGACGCCGTGGGTGGGCCGCCTCCTGACGGACCAGAGCGGAGTGATGCTCGAAGACGAGGTCAACAGAGTTCGCCTCGCCCTCCAGGGCAAAGCGCTCCACCGCCTCAAGCGCCAACACGGAGCGCGTATTTGGGTCACAGGCAGCGTTGTAGGCCCACATGTCCTGCTCGTTGCCCATTGGGGAGTTCTCGAGCCGGCACCCCGCATCCAAGAACCCATCCTCTTCCATTCGGCACCTGAGGCCGAGATCCCCACCCGACCCCTCGCACCGTCTTCTGACGGGAGGAACCACCCATGACCCCTACCGACATCCCCATTCGACGCGCCCTGCTCTCGGTCTGGGACAAGACCGGCATCGTGGATCTCGCTCGAGACCTCCAAGACCGAGGGGTAGAGCTGCTATCCACCGGTGGCACCATGGCCAAGCTGCGGGAGGCAGGGATTGAGGTCGCCTCGGTCGCCGAGTTCACGGGCCATCCGGAGATCTTCTCCGGTCGAGTCAAGACCCTCCACCCCAAGCTCGAGGGCGCCATTTTGTACCGGCGGCACGATCAGAGCGATGAGGCTGCCGATCTCGGCATCCCTCCCATCGACCTCGTCGTGGTCAACCTCTACCCCTTCGAAGCCATCACCACGGACCTCAACTGCGATCTGGCCCGGGCACTGGAGCACATCGACATCGGCGGACCCACGATGATCCGGGCGGCAGCAAAGAACCACCCCTCGGTCGCGGTCGTCGTCGACCCGTCGGGCTACGGCCCGCTCCGCATGGAGTTGGAGGACCGCGACGGCGCCACCTCCCTCGCCTCACGGCGGGGATGGGCTCAGGATGCCTTTGCCCGGGTCAGCGCCTACGACGCGGCAATATCCAACTGGCTTGCGGGTCCCGAGGAACGCTTCCCCGACCGAATCAACCTGTCCATGTCCAAAGTGCAGGGGCTCCGTTACGGCGAGAATCCCCACCAACGCGCCGCCTTCTACGGCGAGCTCACCTGGAAGGGGCCCTCCCTGACCGGAGCCCGCCAGCACCAGGGCAAAGCGCTCTCCTACAACAACATTATGGACGGCGACGCGGCGCTCGCGATGGTCCTGGAGCTGGACGGTCCCGGCGCAGTGATCGTCAAGCACGCCAACCCGGCCGGAGCGTCGATGGGCCAAAGCGTGGTCGAGGCCTACGACGGGGCCCTGGCCTGCGATCCTATGTCCGCCTTTGGTGGCATTCTCGCCATCAATCGACCCTTTACCCAGGAGTTGGCCCAACGCATCGGGAAGCACTTCTTCGAGGTCATCATTGCTCCCTCCTACGAGGCCGAGGGCTTGGCCGCAATGGAGCGAAAGAAGAACCTCCGGCTCTTAGAGGTCAACGACATGAACGAGGGGCCTCAGGGCTCTGGGTTCGTGAAGCGGGTGATGGGTGGCTACCTCGTCGGCGACTGGGACCAGGGCGGACCCGAGCAGCGAGAAGTGGTGACCAAGCGGAATCCCAGCGACGAGGAGATGCAGTCCTTGGAGTTCGCGTGGCGGATCTGCAAGCACGTCAAGTCCAACGCCATCCTCTACGCCAAGGGCACGTCGACAGTCGGCATCGGAGCGGGGCAGATGAGTCGGATCGACGCCGCCGAAGTGGGGGCAAGCAAGGCTAGAAAGGCGGGGTTGGATACCCACGGCGCCGTACTCGCGTCGGACGCCTTCTTCCCCTTCCGCGACGGGCTCGATGCGGCGGCAGATGCTGGGGTCCGGGCCATCATCCAACCCGGCGGCAGCAAACGGGACGAGGAAGTGATCGCCGCGGCTGACGAACACGACATCGCCATGGTCTTCACCGGAACGCGGCACTTCCGGCACTAGGCCCCCTCCGCAAGGGGACTCCATCGGCTGCGGTTTGCTACGATCCGCTGGGTTTTTGTCCCGGCGGATCTTGAGATGAACGTCACTTGCCTGCACTGCGGTCACACCTTTTCCTTTGCCGGGACGGGACTGCAGGGCTCCATCGAGACCACGGCCTGCGCTGTCTGCGGCCGTGACACCCCCGCCATCGGAAATCCCGACGGTGGGGACCCCTTCGACTCCCAAGCACCTGGATTGGGCACCGACTACGGGTTGAGCCCATCAATGGAGGCCGGTCTCGAGACCTTCATCTCAGGGTCAATGGCCCCTATTGCCGCTGATCTGGCACCCGTCGCCCTGAAGCCCCAGGAACCCCGGGTCGTCGAAGCGGGCGACGTCCAGAACAAAGCCGGCTCCCTTGGGGTCCATGGGAGGCTGGAGGATCTCGACGACTTCCTAAGCCAGAGCGCCCCCGGCTCAGCCGGAGGCGACTTCAATTCGCCTAATCCCCCCGCGGCTCCCGGGCGCGTTCCACCAACCCCCTATAGGCCGCAGTCGGCGCAGCCCTCCTACGATTCCCGAAGCGCCGACGACCCCTTTGCCGCGATCGAGGACACCGGGAACTCGCTGGGCATGTCGGACTCCATGGGCATCCTGCTGGACACCGCCCCAGAGACAGAGCCTTCGAACCCGAGGCAGGCGGCCGCGGAAGCCCTAGGGGCAGACCCCTTTCTTGCCGTCGCTGGATCCCTTGCCGGGAACTTTGGCCCGGCTACGGTCGCCTGTACCGAGTGCGGGGTACAGGTAACTCCGAGCCCAGACCAACTCCTCCCCGTCTGCCCCGCCTGCGCGGAGGTCCAAACGCGCTCCTTCGGGTCGATGGCAGCAGGCGGAGATCCCTTTGTCGCCAATGCCCCTGGCCCCGCGGTTGGCACCCTAGCTCCCTTGGAAGGAGCGGCCCCCACCGAAGGGGACGGATCCTGGCAGGTCCGCAAGGCAGATGGCCAGATCTACGGTCCCTTTGACGAAGCGACCATTCGGGAGTGGATCCGGGGGCGGAAGATCTTCTACGGCGAGGAGTGCTCGACCAACGGTCTGGAATGGGAGTGCTTTGGTTCCCATGAGATCTTCAGCGGGTGCTTCCAGAAGCGGGAGAGCGCCGACTTTGTCGCACCGGCCCACGACGAGAGCATGGACTTCCGCAAGAAGGACCCGCTGCGGGCGGCCTTCAAGTTCCTCCGCCGCTCCGTCGCAGTGCTAGTCATTCTCGGAGGGGGTGCAGTCGCGACCTGGTATGCCGTAAATCAAGGCCTGCTCGTAGTTCCCGAGGACCACCTCCTCCGCGCGCAGGCCTTCGTGATGGGGCAACTCCAGAAACAGGAGTTGCTCCAGCCTGCAGAGCCGGCGGCTGGGACGCAGAAGTCCGAAGCCTTCACTTCGCTGCTCGAGCGCTTTGGGGCGGAGTACGGGGCCGCGGAACGAAGCTCCATGGAGCTCTTCTACCGGGGCCGAACCCTCATGCTGCGCGACAACCGAGCTGCCCTCCTCGAAGCCAAGACGAGCTTGGAGCAGGCCGTCCTCGATGACCCGGGCAACGTGCTGGCTCTGGCCACCCTCTCGGAGCTCTACAACGCCATGGCCTCGCGAAAGCTCGGGGCATTGGACCTGCAGAGGCAGTCGATCTACCTCATCGAAGAAGCGGAGCGACAGGAGATTTATCAGGCCGAGGTCCTGCGGGCTCGGTCCACCTTCCTCATCTTCTCGGGCAATCCAGCAGAAGGGGCCGCTGTCGCGGAGAAGGCCCTGGAAATCACCCCCGAGGACCCCACCCTCCACTACCTCCTGGGCCTGGCGGCCGAGGCGGATGCATCGGCGGAGGCAGGAGCGGCGGAAGCGGCCTTTGGTCGAGCCCTGGAGCTCGACGAGGGCTTCCACCGCATCTACTTTGAGCGGGGGCGATCCGCAGAGCTAGCAGGGGATCTTGGCGGCGCCCTCAGGGAATTCCAACGGCAGCTTGCGGTCGAACCGGCCTCCCCATCGACCCACGCCCGGATGGGCGACATCTACGCCCGCCTTGGCCAGCTGGATGCCGCGGTCAGACACTGCGATTCGGCGGTTACGCTGGACTCCCACGACGCCGACGCCGTCATCCAACGGGCGGTCTTGGCCTACCAGTTCGAGGACAAGGCCGCTGCGGCAGCTCTCTTGCTCGACGCTGTGCTCAACGAGCACGGCAGCGGCTTGCTCAATGCCCAGAGGCGTGAAGTCAAGGTGCACCTCGCGGCGGCAAGGCGTCTCAGCGGTCAACCAAGCGCGGCAATCTCCCTGCTCGATGAGGTCTTGGAGGACGATTCCGGCTTCGAGCCCGCTCACTTCCACAGAGGGCTGGCCCTCCTCACTCAGGGCGACGCGAACCGAGCCTATGACTCCCTAGTCAATGCAGAGAGCAGCTCTGTGGACAGCTTCGAGCGTGCCCGTGTCCTCTTTCATGTGGGTCGTGCCGCCGCGGCCTCGGGCCAAAACGCCGAGGCCATCGACGCCTTCGGTCGTTCCCTAGACTTCGACGGCGACTTCCTGCCGAGCTACCTCTGGCGGTCCGGCGTTCACCTCTCGCAACGGGACCCAGAGACCGCCGCTCGCCTGCTGCTGGACCACGAGAGGACGGACCCGCTGGAGTATCGCCGCACGCAACTGCTGACTCTCTACTACGAGCCGCTCCCCGACCTCGAGCCGGTGATCGAGCGCATGCTCCTGGCCCTGGAGGCCAAACCCTTTGCCCCGCATCTGACGGCCGCACTCGGCGTCGTTCTCTTCCACGCCAACCGTGATGCAGAGGCCCGGAAGGTGTGTCAGCGCGCGGCTGAGATGGACGATCGGGCCCTTCTTCCTCACTTCTACTTGGCGCTGTTGGACGCCCGAAACGGTCGGGGGCGCGATGCCCGCCGCAGGATGGAAAAACTGGTCGAAAAGAGCCACAACATCGGCATTCACCACGCGGTTCTCGGCAATTTGCACCTGAAGGCTGGCCAGCCTGAGGCCGCCCTCGCGGCTCTGGAGCGAAGCGTTGCTTACGGCCTTCGAAGTTCTTGGGCTTTCGGAAACCTCGCTGAGACCCTGGTGGCCTTGGGGAAGACGAAGGAGGCAGGCCAGAAGCTGGAGGAGGCCCTGCGGCTCGAAGATCCGGCAGCCATCGCGCTCGAAGCCAAGGTTCGACTCGGTCTTTGATTCCCCCGTTGAAAGCTGGACAAAGGGTCTCTAGTATCGCCGCTCCCTTGCTCGGAGGCCTCCATGCGGGTCCTGGTTCTCGGTGGTGGGGGGCGCGAGCACGCCCTCTGCTGGAAGATCGTCCAATCTCCCCACTGCGACGCCTTGTTTTGCGCACCCGGCAATGCCGGGATCGCAGCCGTGGCTGACCTCGCGGACCTTGAGCCTGGGGATGGGCCAGGGGTCTCCACCTTCTGTCGAGAACAGGACATCGACTTGGTCGTTATCGGTCCCGAGCAACCCCTGGTCGAAGGGCTGGCAGACCGACTCCGGTCCGAAGGTATCGCGGTCTTTGGTCCCGGCCAGGCCGGGGCTCAACTCGAGGGAAGCAAGGCCTGGGCCAAGGACTTCATGCACCGTCACGGAATCCCCACTGCCGCAGCGACGGTCTTCGACAACGGAGAGGCCTTGCTCCGCCACCTGGACTGCTGTCCCGTCCCCGTGGTGGTCAAGGCCGACGGGCTGGCCGCGGGCAAAGGCGTCTTGATCTGTACCACCCGAGAAGAAGCCCGGGCAGCGGGCCGAGCGATGGCGCAGGAGCGACGCTTCGGTGCGGCCTCGGACCAAGTGGTCGTGGAGGAATTCATGGGGGGTGAGGAGGCAACGGTCCTCGCACTGGTCGACGGTGAGACCGTAGTCCCCTTGCAGGCTTCCCAGGACCACAAGCGGCGCTTTGACGGAGACCACGGGCCCAACACCGGAGGGATGGGGGCCTACACTCCGGTTCCTGCGGTGAATCATGCCCTGATGGACCAGGTCCGGCGCGAAATCTTGGAGCCAGCCGCACGGGGCCTGGCCGCAGAAGGCATTTCCTACCAGGGCCTCCTCTACGCCGGCTTGATGCTCTGCGACGGTGGGCCCAGGGTGGTCGAATTCAACTGTCGATTTGGCGATCCCGAAGCACAGCCCGTCTTGATGGCACTCGCCTCGGACCTCTTGCCCCTTCTGCACGCTACCGCCACCGGAACATTGGCTCAGGCATCGGGCCCTCAGTGGCACGAGGGCGGCTGCCTTTGCCTCGTCATGGTCTCTGGGGGTTATCCCGGGCCCTATTCCAAGGGCCACCCCATTTCGGGTCTTCCCCAGGATGAGGACGGGCTCGTCGTCTTCCATGCCGGAACCCGGAGGGAAGGGGACCAGGTCCAGACGAATGGGGGACGCGTTCTCGGCGTCACCGCTCGAGCTGGCGACTTGGAAGAAGCACGGACGCGGGCCTACGCTGCGGCAGGCCGCATCCACTGGACGGACTCTGCCTACCGCAGAGACATCGCAAAACGGGCCTTGGGAGGCTCAATAGGAGCGGAAGCACATGGCTGATGGAGCACTAGTAGGCATCTTGATGGGCAGCCTCTCGGACCGTGAGGTCATGCAAGCCTGCGCGGACACCCTGGACCGTTTTGGCGTCGCCTACGACTGGCGGGTCAGTTCGGCGCATCGGACGCCGGCCGACACCCACCGCTACGCCTCGACGGCCCGTGAGCGCGGGATCCGCGTTCTCATCTGCGGAGCGGGGGCCGCTGCACACCTCGCCGGGGCAGTTGCCGCGGCCACCACGCTGCCGGTCATCGGAGTTCCGATCAACGTCAGCCTAGACGGCCTGGACGCCCTCTTGGCCACGGTGCAGATGCCTGGAGGGATCCCGGTCGCCACCGTTGCTGTGGGGCGTTCCGGCGCCAAGAACGCCGCGACATTGGCGGTTCAGATCCTGGCTTTGGATGACGAGGGCCTTCGGGCGGCACTGGCCGAGGATCGCGAGGCCATGGGCCAGAAGGTCCGGGACGCCAACGCCGAACTGCAGCGACGGTAGGGTAGCGAGATCGTTCCTGTGGCTGTACCTGTGCTGCCCTGGCATGACGACCTCGGCCCCAGGTCCGAGTCCGCTCTTCGGGTGGCGGTTGAGGTACTTCGGACAGGTGGCCTGGTGGTGCATCCCACCGAGACCTTTTACGGAATCGGGACCGCCCTCTCGGCTGGGGATGCAGGCGTCGACCGCGTTCGGGTGGCAAAGCGTGCACCTGGAGGCCGCCCCTACCTCTTGCTCGCGGCCGACACGGAAATGGCCTTCACCCTGTGGACGGAGGCCAGTCCCCAGGCCCGAGAGTTGGCCGAACGGGCCTGGCCCGGCCCTCTGACCCTCGTCGGCCCCGCACGCGACGGTCTGCCCGGCTCCCTCCTGGGCTCGTTGGCAGGTGCTGCCTCGGTCAGTGTGCGGGTGCCCGGCCTTGCCAGTGCCCGGGCCCTCAGCAAGTCCCTGGGCGAGCCCTTCGTCTCGACTTCGGCCAATCGGTCTGGCCAGCCCCCCCCAACCTCGTTTGACGAGGTGGATCTCGAGGCGCTTGCTCCCGATCTTGCCCTCAATGGCGGCACCTGTCCGGGCGGGGAGCCGTCGACCCTGGTCTCGGTGGTCGGCGAGAGGCTAGAGGTCTTGCGCGAGGGCGCCTGGAAAGGAGTACTTGCATGACCCAGCGCTGGAGACGCAAGGGCGGGATGACTCGCCTGGGGGACATTCTGCGTAGCGCAGCTGATGCCGGACGGCTGCCCACAACCCCCGGACTCAGCGCGGCTTGGCTGGAGGCCGCCGGAGAGCTGCTCGCATCACACGTCGAGGTGCGGTCCCTCGAGGGGGGCACCCTCTACCTCGGCGCCGATCAGCTCCAGTGGATGAATCAGGTAGAACGCCTCAGCGCGCAGCTTCGGGGCCGGCTCAAGGATCAAGGATTTGCAGTCGACACCCTCCAGTGTGAGCTCCTCGGCAGGGCTTGAGCATGCCGCCCGCGGCTGCTAGATCCCCGACCTCAGCCCATCCTCTCACCTCTAAGTGCCATGTCCGAACTAGAGACTCCCTACCGCCCCCAAGAAATCGAGACCAAGTGGCAACAGCGCTGGGCCAACGCCGGCACCTTTGCCGCGTCTGAGCGCAGCGAAGCGCCCAAGTACTACGTCTTGGAGATGTTTCCCTATCCGAGCGGGAAGCTCCACATGGGGCATGTGCGGAACTACTCCATCGGGGACGTGATTGCCCGATTCAAGCGCGCCCGGGGCTTCGACATCCTGCACCCCATGGGCTGGGACGCCTTTGGGCTTCCCGCCGAGCAAGCGGCCATCAAGCACGGCACCCATCCCGCGAAGTGGACCTGGGACAACATCTCCGCCATGCGCGAGCAGCTCAAGCGCATGGGCTTTGGCTACGACTGGGACCGCGAGATCGCGACGTGCCACCCCGACTACTACCGCTGGGAGCAAATGCTCTTCTTGCAGATGTTGAGCCGTGGCCTGGCCTACAAGAAGTCGGCTCTGGTGAATTGGTCGCCGACTTCGGGCGTACTGGCCAACGAACAAGTCGTAGACGGCAAGGACTGGCGAACTGGCGAGCCGGTGCAGCAAAAGGAGATGGAGCAGTGGTACCTGCGCATCACCGATTACGCCCAGGAACTGCTGGACTCCCTGAAGGACCTCGATGGCTGGCCGCAGGCGGTCAAGGCGCAGCAAGAAGCTTGGATTGGTCGTTCGGAGGGAGCAGCCATCCTCTTCGCCATCGAAGGCGTCGAGGACCTAGAGGGAGTCGAGGGCCCCCTGGAGGTCTTCACCACCCGCCCCGACACCCTCTACGGCTGCACCTACATGTCGCTCGCACCCGAGCATCCCTGGACCCGCCGGTTGGCGCAGGGGACGGAGCAAGAGGCGGACGTCCGGGCCTTTGTCGATCGGATGGGCCTGGCCGATCGCGCCGAGCGCACCGATGAGAAGGCCGAGAAGCTGGGCGTCTTCGTGGGTCGCTACGCCATCAATCCGGTCAACGGCCGCCGCATTCCCATCTACACCGCCAACTTCGTCCTCGCCGATTACGGCACCGGCGCTGTCATGGCGGTCCCAGCTCACGATCAACGGGACTTTGAGTTCGCGACCAAATACGGCTTGGACAAGGTCGTGGTGATCCAGCCGGAAGAGGGCCCAACACTGAACGGGCGGACCCTGGAGGCGGCTTGGACGGGTGGAGGACGTCTTGTGGCCAGTGGGCAACACGACGGCCTGGACGACGAGGAGGGCAAGAAGTCCATTGTCGAGGAGCTTCATGCCCTGGGGTGCGGCCGCGCCACCATCAATTTCCGCCTGCGGGACTGGGGGATCAGCCGCCAGCGATACTGGGGCTGCCCCGTCCCGATCGTGTACTGCGATGCTTGCGGGATGGTACCTGTGCCCCAAGACCAGCTACCTGTCGTGCTGCCGGAGACCGTCGACATGGCCCCCCAGGGGCCCGGATCGCCTCTGGACTACCACGAAGACTTCGTGAAGACCTCCTGCCCCAACTGCGGCGGTGCGGCCCAGCGCGAGACCGACACCTTCGACACCTTCATGGAGAGCAGCTGGTATTTCCTGCGCTACTGCTCCCCCCGCTTCGACGGCGGAATGGTCGAACGCTCGCAGGCGGACCGACTCATGCCCGTCGACCAGTACATCGGCGG
>CAZQTQ010000003.1:0-28517 GCA_964596025.1 uncultured Rickettsiales bacterium | reverse complement strand
GGAGGAACCGACTGCGACGATGCAAACGCCGACAGAAACCCGGGGGAGGTGGAGCTGTGTGACGCTGGCACCATCGACGAGGACTGCGACGCATCCACACAAAAGAACGACGACAACGACGCCGACGGCGAGAGCCCGTGCGGTGGCGACTGCGACGACACGCGGGACTTCATGAGCAGCACGACGGTCGAGGTCTGCGACGGCTACGACAACGACTGCAACGGAACCGCCGACTTCTCAGATGCTTCAGGGGATGAGCTCGACGAGGACAAGGACGGCTTCCTGGAATGCAACGGTTTTACCAATCACGGCGGCTCTGACGCCTTCTTCGGCGGCCAGGACTGCGACGACGCTTCCTTCTGGAGAAACCCGGGGATCTCCACCGAGTACTGCGACGGATACGACAACGATTGCGCCAGTGCCACCTTCTACAACGGCGCCGCCAGCGAGGACGAGTTCGATACCGACGGCGACGGCTACCTCGACTGCGAGCTCGCCAATTTCGCAAACTTCAGCTCGTCGGACTCCATTTTCCAAGGCCGAGACTGCGACGACGGCGACCCCGATACGAACCCCGGCGCACCGGAAATCTGCGACGGCATCGACGACAACTGCTCGGGCGACGCCACCGACGAGAACGTCGACTCTGACGGGGACGGTGCAGCTCCCTGCGCCGGAGACTGCGACGACACCGATGCCAGCCTCAATGCCCTCGACAACGACGGCGACGGCGCCACCAACTGCACCGGAGACTGTGACGACGGCAACGCCACGGTCTTCACCGGCGCCTACGAGTTGTGCGACACCCTGGACACCGACTGCGACGGTTCCGATGCTTCGGGTGAGTCCGGCGTCGACACCGACGGCGATGGCCTGTGCGACGAAGACGACCTCTGCGCGGGCGAAGACGACCTCGGCCTCATCGCCCCCGTCGACCTGTTCAACAACTCAAGCGGAGGAACCACCTGGTACACCGCGCTCAGTGGTTTCGACTTCGATGGCAACGGCTCCAACAACATCATCTTCACGAGCGACAGCGAGGTCCTGGTTGTTGACCAGAGCGGGCAGCCCATAGCCATTACCAAGCCAAGCGATGCCAGCAGCTTGTGGGGCACAGCAGTAAGCGCCGGCGACTTCGACGGCGACGGACTGGACGACCTCGTCATCGGCGACTCCGGCTTCGACACCGGGACCAAGAGCGACGTGGGACGAATCCAGATCTACCTCGGCGACAGCAGTGCAACCGTCTCCACCACTGCCGACTACACGGTAGCGGGCACCATCGCCTCCGAAGGCCTCGGCCACGCCGTCACCATGTCGGGAGATCTCGACGGGGACGGCAACAACGAGCTCGTTGTGACCCTGGGCCCAACACCGAGCCAGGTGCGCCTCTTCAAGGGACTTCCCAATGGCCCGGTGAACCTCGCTCCCAGTTTCGCCCGCACCTACTCGATCACAGGTGCTTCGAGCGCCAACCTAGCGATCGTTCCCAGCCTCAATGGAGATTCCGACCCCGAGCTGGTGGTGACCCAACCGGAGCTGGCGCTAGCTCTCGTAATCGACGGC
Organism: uncultured Rickettsiales bacterium; assembly: GCA_964596025.1. Classification (GTDB taxonomy): domain Bacteria; phylum Myxococcota_A; class UBA796; order UBA9615; family UBA9615; genus CAZQTQ01. Next base: position 26,951 of record CAZQTQ010000003.1, on the reverse strand, counting down.
GGCCCGCTTCTCGCACACGGAGCCGTCCTAAACGACGAAGCCGATGTTGAGCTCACCGAGCCCACCAACGTTGGCTTCGGCTCGGCAATTTTCGGCCTAGACGACATCAATGGGGATGGCTTCGGAGACATCGGCTTTTCTGCAGACCCCGGTCCCAACGCAACCCCCAACGGCTTGCTCCAGATCTACCTCGGAAGCAGCTCCGGCGTTGCCGAGCCAGCCGATCACAGCGGCCTGGGCGGTGCAAGTGGCGACGCCTTCGGTGCCTCGGTTGCGGCCGCTGACTGGAACGAAGATGGGCTGATCGACCTTGTCGTCGGCGCGCCCGGCGTCGGAGACACCGGGGCTGCATACCTCTTCTTGGATGCTGAAAGCCTCGGAGCTGACTTCGGCCCCACCGATGCCGGGCTGGTCATTTCCGCCGGACTGCTGGGTGGAGATCCAGCCTACAACGCAGCCGTGGGTGCCGCAGTGGGCGCCGTTGGGGACCTCGCAGATGCCGACGGTCAGGAACTCTTGGTGGGAGCTCCCGGCTGGGCCAACAGCAGTGGTGGCGATGGCCGTGCGTATGTCCTCAGCCCCTCCGGTTATACGAGCGATGTCGACGGAGACACGATCCCCTTCATCTGCGACTCCTGTGCCTTCGACAGCGGCAACGACGCCGACAGCGATGGCTACTGCCTGGGCGGCACGGACTCAGCCGGCGCCAATGCGGACTGCGACGACGCCAACACGGCAGTCAACCCCAGCGCAACCCAAAGCTGTAATGGGGTCGACGACGACTGCAGCGGACTCCCGTCCGACGAAGCCGACGGCGACGGCGACGGAGAGATGGGCTGCTCGGGCGACTGCGACGACGACAACGCCGCTGTTAACACCTCGGCAACCGAAGCCTGCAGCGACGGCATTGACAACGACTGCGACGGCGCGACCGACATCGACGACAGCGACTGCGCCGGCGACGACGACGACTCGGCTTCTGGCGATGACGACGACACCGGCGCAGGCGATGACGACGACACCGGCGCAGGCGATGACGATGACGATGACGACTCGGCGGGCGTGGTTCATGGAGAGTGCCCAGACGGCTTGGACGCCGATGCCGACGGCGACGGCTTCGTCTGTAGCCAGGACTGCGACGACAACGAGGCAACGGTCTATCCGGGCGCCGAGCTCATCTGCGACTACTTCTTCGACACGAACTGTGACGGAGAGTTCGACGTGGAAGCACGATGCGACGGTTGCGCCTGCAACCTCGACTCCGGAGAGCCGCTCCCGACCGAAGCGCTACTGCTGCTAATCCCCTTTGCGGCATTGGGCATCCGACGCCGCCAAGAGGGCTTCTTCAGCCCCTAGCTCGGGCCGCCTTGCCCATGCGCACCGACCGGCTGCTCGCCGCGCTGGAGGAGCGTGTCCTCTGCCTCGACGGCGCGACCGGGACCTGGCTTCAGGACCGGGACCTCGGCCCCGCCGACTTTGGTGGGCCCGAGTTTGAGGGCTGCAACGAGAACCTCGTCCTTCTCCGCCCCAACCTGGTCCTTGAGCTGCACCGCGCCTACCTTGAGGCCGGCGCAGACATCGTCGAGACCAACACCTTTGGCGCGACCCCCTTGGTCTTGGGCGAATATCCGCCGCTCCAAGACCAGGCCTATGAGCTGAACCGGCGGGCAGCTGAGCTCGCACGCCAAGCCTGCACCGAGTTCGACAGCGAGAATGCCCTCCGCTTTGTCGCCGGCTCGATGGGGCCGACCACCAAAGCCCTGTCGGTCACCGGCGGCATCACCTTCGATGAGCTGATCGAGCACTTCAAGTTGCAAGCTCAAGGCCTCTTGGATGGAGGTGCCGACTACCTGCTACTCGAGACCTGCCAGGACACCCTCAACATCAAGGCAGGACTCCTTGCCATCGAGGCCATCGGGCGGGAGCGCGATCTTCGGATTCCGATCGCAATTTCAGGAACCATCGAACCCATGGGGACCATGCTGGCGGGGCAACCCGCTGAGGCCTTGGCAATCTCCGTCGCCCACGTCGACCTGCTCTACATCGGCCTGAACTGCGCGACGGGCCCCGAGTTCATGACCGATCCCATCCGCGCCTTGAGCGAGATGGCGCGGACGCGAGTCGCCTGCGTGCCCAATGCCGGCCTGCCGGATGAAGACGGGAACTACCTCGAGACTCCGCTGATGATGGCCTCCGTGCTGGAGCGCTTCCTCGAACAGGGCTGGCTGAATGTTGTAGGCGGCTGCTGCGGCACGACGCCAGCCCACATCAAGGCCCTCAGAGCGCTCTGCACCGACGCCACACCCCGGCCTGTGCCCCGCCACCGGCGTGCGCTCTACTCCGGGATCGACTGGCTGGAATCCACCGAAAGCAACCGGCCGCTGCTCGTCGGCGAGCGAAGCAACGTCATCGGCTCCCGAAAATTCAAGCGCCTCATCAGGGAGGAGCGCTTCGAAGAGGCCTCGGAGATCGCCCGAGCCCAGGTCAAGAAGGGGGCCCACATCATCGACGTGTGTCTCGCGAACCCCGACCGGGACGAGTTGGAGGACACCGAGCGCTTCCTCGACGAAGTGGTCAAGAAGGTCAAGGTGCCGCTGATGATCGACTCGACCGACGCCGCCGTCATCGAGCGTGCCCTCACGTACTGCCAAGGCAAGTCCATCATCAACTCCATCAACCTCGAAGACGGCGAAGAGCGCTTTCAGCAAGTCGTCCCCCTCGCGCGACGCTTTGGAGCCGCCTTGGTGGTCGGCTGCATCGACGAGGACCCCGATCAAGGAATGGGGGTCACTCGCGAGCGAAAGCTAGCCATCGCCGAGCGATCCGTACGACTGCTCGTCGAGAAGTACGGCGTCGCCATCGAAGACCTGATCTTCGACCCACTCGTCTTCCCCTGTGCCACTGGAGACGAGAACTACTTGGGCTCTGCCAAGGAGACGATCGAAGGCATCCGCCTCATCAAGGCGGCCTTCCCCGAAGCCCGCACGATCTTGGGCATCTCCAACGTCTCCTTCGGCTTGCCTCCGGCCGGCCGCGAGGTCCTCAACTCGGTCTTTCTCTACGAGTGCACCCGCGCCGGCCTCGACATGGCCATCGTCAACACCGAGAAGCTCGAGCGCTACGCATCGATTCCGGAGGAAGAGCGCGCACTGGCCGAGAATCTGCTGCTGCGGACGAACGATGAGGCCGTCGCCGCCTTTGCGGACCACTTCCGGGGGGCCAACTCACGGATCGTCGTAGAACGCTCTACCCTCTCGCTCGACGAGCGCCTCGCCCACTGCGTGGTGGAGGGGACCAAGGAGGGACTTCTCGACGACCTCAACACCAAGCTGGAGACCGCAGCCCCTCTCGACATCATCAATGGGCCCCTCATGACGGGCATGGACGAGGTCGGACGCCTCTTCAATACCAACCAGCTCATCGTGGCCGAAGTGCTGCAGTCGGCCGAGGTCATGAAGGCGGCTGTCGGCCACCTCGAACCCTTGATGGAGACAAGCAAAGGGAGCGGCAAAGGCTGCATCCTCTTGGCCACCGTCAAAGGCGACGTCCACGACATCGGCAAGAACCTGGTCGACATCATCCTGAGCAACAACGGCTACCGGGTGGTCAACCTGGGCATCAAGATCGCACCGCAGGCGATCATCGAGGCAGTGCGGGAGCACGAACCCGACATCGTCGGACTGAGCGGACTGCTCGTGAAGTCGGCTCAAATGATGGTTATCACGGCCGAAGAGATGAGCCACCGTGGGGTCGTGCCCGACCTGCTGGTCGGCGGAGCGGCCTTGACCCCCAACTTCACGCGCAAGCGCATCGCCCCCGCCTACGACGGAAGGGTTCTCTACGCTCGAGACGCGATGGACGGGCTGGCCTTGGCCAACGCCCTTCTGGATCCGAAACGGCGCGAGGAGACACTGGAGGAACGGGCCCCGATCGGTGCAACCGAAGGCAGCGTGTCCGACAACAAAAAGCAGCGCACTCGGCCGGTTCGGGCGGCCGAGCTCCCCGCCCCCCTCGACCGGATCCCGCAGCCCCCGGACTCAGACCGGCACATCCTGCGCGACATCCCTCTGGATGAGATCTGGCCCTGGATCAACCCCAAGATGCTCTTCAACCGCCACCTCGGCTTCCAGGGCGACTTCAACGCCAAGCTGAAGAGCGGCGACCCCCAAGCGGAGAAGATTGCCTCCTGCTTGGAGGAGCTCCGGAGCGACGCGAGGACGGGACGGCTCACAGGGCAGGCCGTGTGGCGCTGGTTCGAGGCAGAAACGGAGAGCGACGACCTGCTTCTATTTGAGGCGGGCGGTGCAGAGCCACTTGTCCGCTGGACTCTCCCACGCCGCCCCGGCGGCTTGCCCGGAATTCCCGGCTACATCCAATCTGCCCAGGCCGGGGGAAGAGACTGGCTCGCACTGTTCGTTGTGTCCGCTAGTGGACCGGTTCGAGCGTGGGCTGAGGAACTCAAGGAGAACGGCGCCTACCTGAAATCTCACAGCCTCCTGGCGCTGGCCTTGGAGGCGGCGGAAGGCCTCGCTGAGTGGCTTCATGCGCGCTTGCGCGGTCAGTGGGGATTTCCCGATTCACCGGACTTGGGGATGAACGAGCGCTTCAAGGCCCGCTACCAAGGGATCCGCTATTCCCCTGGCTACCCCGCCTGTCCTGACTTGGCGCTGCAAGACGGTTTTTGGAAGGCCCTTCAGCCCCAGGACATCGGGGTCTCTCTCACCGAAGGCCACATGATGGAGCCCGAAGCCAGCGTCAGCGCCATGGTGCTCCACCACCCGGAAGCGAAGTACTTCGCAGCGGAGTAGGCTAACCGCCATGGTGCCCCTGCCCTCATCCGACCGGGCCCTGCGCGTTGCAGCCGCTCTTGGCCTGGCCTGGTTGCTGATCGAGCGGCTGGCCCTCGTGGTAGCGGCACCCGATCTGGTCCACGATCTCGACCCAGGCGAGCTCAAGGTGATGGACCTGGCCCTGTGGGGTCTGCCCCCGGGGGAGGAGCTGAGCGAGCGACTCTACCGCTGGCTCGCTGGCCCCGAGAACATCCACCACGGCGGATACCCTGTCCTTTCGGTCCTGTATCTGCCTTTGCATGCGCTCTTCGGACCCTCACTCGCCTCACTCCGGCTTCTCGGCATCGCCGCCGCACTCGCCGCAGCTGGACTCTGCACCAGCTGGCTCTGGCGGCAGGGGGGACCCAAGGCCGGTGTCCTCGGGCTCGCGCTTTGGCTCGGCGCACCACCCCTCTTTCTCAAGTGGAACTGCACGGTTCGCGGCGGGCACCTGGAGGCGATTGCGCTCGTCGCCGTACTCCTGCTCTGTCTTCAGAGCGCCCTGGACCGTGGGGGCAGGGGCCGCTGGCTTGCCGCTGGAGTCGTGGCCGGTTTTTCCGTGTACTTCAGCTACCTGTGCCTCTCAGCCGTCCTGCTCCTCCCCTTGGGTGCCTTGGCCCAGAGCCGGGCCGAGGGAAAGGCCTGGCCGGAACTCAAAGAACCGCTCTTCGCGCTCGCTGGCGGCGCAGTCCTGGGCTTCTCCCCCTGGTTCTTCGGGCTGCTCGTCCTCGATCTCCCGTACCTGGCGGCGACGATTCACGCATCGGCTGATCCCAGCGAGGCGGCGACGGTGCGGACCCGAGGCCTCTTGGAGACGCTCGGAGCCGCCACCACCGCCTTGCCTCACAACCTCTGGCCCTGGACCGTGACGACGGCCCAACACGGCGCCTACCTCGCTCCAGAGCCCGACATCCTCGACTATGAGCTGGGCGCCGGCGAGTGGGCGACTCGGGCCGCTGTGGCCGTCGCGGTGGCTGTAGGCCTGCTGACAGCCCTGCGGCGTCGCGCCTTCCTCGCCCTCGCCTTCTTCGCGCTGCCCGCCGCCCACTACCTCTTTGTGATGCGGGCCGGCAATCAACCCGGCTACCCGCACATGCCTCACCGTTACCTCGTCCTCGTCTTCCCGGCGCTTGCTGCGGCCTCCGGCTACGGCGTCGGGACCTGGCTCGACGCCCCGAGCGGAAGCCGCCGCAAGCTTGGGGGAAGGGTCCTGGCCAGCCTGCTCGCACTCCTTGCCCTCCTGGGGGGCATGCGACACAACCGCTGGCTGGGGCCGCCCGCTCCGCGCGGCGCGGAGGCCGCCTTCGACCTCGCAGCTATTCGAGAGGCTGGCCTAGGCCGCGTGCGCTGGGGGGAGGGGGGACCTCTCCGGGCGATCTTGGCCCAGGCACCAGAAGACGAGACCCAGAGCTACTGGCAGGGGATAGCCCGGGTCTACTCCCCACTCGCCGACTATTACTTGCTCTTCCGCCCAGACGACGAGCCGCCCTATCCCAACGAGCTCTTTGGTGACGAGGATCCCGGTCCCACCACCTTGAAGCAACGACAGGCCGAGGTCATTGGCGCCTTACGGGCCACGCGCCTCCGGGCAAAGGGGGACAGTCCACAAGTGCACCAGTGGGTTGGCAGCTGGAACCCGAGCCCCCACTACCGCAAGGCAGCTTCGACCGTTGTCCAGCAGGAACTCCCCGGGGTGAGCTGTGGCTGGTGTGAGGCCCCGCCTCCTGAAGACAGTGGCCAGGCTCCGAACCCCGAGGGCGCGCCCGTCCCGTCTCAGGAGCTGCGGCCCGAGCCGGAGGGGGGCCCCTCTCCAGCGGCCAGTGGGGCGGCCAGTGGGGCGGCCAGCGAGGCGGCCAGCGAGGCGGCCAGCCCCGGCAACTAGCCCTTTCCGAGAAACTGCGAGACGGCTGCGTCGACGGCCTGTTTGAGTTCCTCAGCGTCCCGGCCGCTGCCGGTACCTTCGCCGGCACCGTAGACCAGGCCACAGCTCCCCTCAGCCTTACCGCCAGACCAAGCGTCTCGCGCCGGCGGCGGACCCGCCGGAGTCCAGGTTTCACCCAGGACGAGAGCAGAGGGGCGTTCCTCAGCAGGAGGGGACGGGACCGCGGGGTTCGAGGGGCCCTCGCCCGGAAGCGCCGTGCGCTCGGCCGCCAGCCCCAGCTTTGCCTTCCGCCGCTTCTCGATGAGGGGGCCCAAGACCTCCTGCGGAAGGGGACGGACACCGCCCAGAGGCTGGGCTAGGGTCCAGATGCGAGCCATGTGTTCGACCAGCTCCATCCGGAGGAGGGCAAGGTCCACCGTTGCGGCTACCGTTAGTACGCCGTGCTGACTCAGAAGGAGGGCGTCGTACTGGCCGATTAGGGCCCGAATCGGCGCCGCCCCCGCGGCCCCGAAGGGCAGGGCAAAGTCGGCAACCGGCACCTCAGGGCCGATGGAAACGACGGCTTCAGCAAGGAAGGTCGAGAGCCCCCGGCCGGCACAAGCCATGGCCGTGGCGTAAGGCGGATGGGCGTGGATGACAGCCCCAATGTCGGGGCGTTCCGCGAAGGCACCCAGGTGGAGAGCGAACTCTGACGGGGGGCGGGCCTCTCCCTCCGCGACCTTTCCTCGTGCGTCGGCTACGGCGAGGTGTCCTTCGGATACATCGGCCTTCGAAGTCGCAGTGGGCGTCACCAGGAAGCGATCCGGGCCCAGGCGCGCCGAGACGTTTCCATCGTGGTTGGCCACCCAGCCTCGGGCATGCAGGGCATGAGACGCCCGCACCACTTCGCGGGCAAGGCTGGGCCGATCAGCGCTCACGGGGCGGGGAGGTTAGCACGGGGCGTCTCGGGGCTCGGGGCATCGGGGCCCCGCTTGAGGGCTTCTAGCTGCTCGGCAACCTCTGCCCGAATCCACGCCTCCTGGGTGGAGGAGAGCGCCGCCTGAAGGTGCATTCGAGCGCTGGAAGCGCTGCCCCTGGCTGCCTCGAGTCGGCCCATGCCGAGCAGAGCAAGGCTCCGCGGAATCGGTTCGGCAGACGGATCATTCAAGACTGCCTGCCAGAGGGGCTCGGCTTCAGCCAAGCGCCCCTGCTCTGCAAGACTACGTGCGCGCTCCACCCGGGCCAATGCGGCAAGTGCGGGGTCGGGTCCCTTCATCGCACGCTCCAGTTCTTGGACGTCGCCCATCCGGCCCAGCTCCAAGGCCACCGCCTGCTGACCAATGGGGCCAATGTCGGCCGCCTCGACCTGCTGGAGGATTCGCCTCGCCTCACCCGGAAGTCCACCGTCGACCAGCATGTCCGCCGCCTCAGGGAGGGAAGCCACCAAGAAGCGGGGGGAGCGACATCGAGAAAAGAGGGCTTCGAGATCTGCGGCGACAGCCCGGAAGTCCCCTACCTCGGCCTGGCCGCGCACCAAGCTCCGGCGAGCCTCGCAGTCCTCCCCTGCCTCCCCGCCGCTCAGGCCCACCGGAGTGGTCGCCTGCAGCATGGCCTCGGCCTCACCGCGGCGGCCCAGGGCGACAAGCGCTGTCACCGCTCCTTCGGTACCCACTTGCCGCAAGCTCGGCTCTTCCGTAGCGGCCGGCGAGTCAACGACCCGCCGGAAGAGAGAGAGGGCATCCTCGTGGCGGCCTGCGTCCCGCAGCGCCGCCGCCAAGAGCACGAGAAGCTCAGCGTAGACCACAGGCAGTTCTGCTGGCACGCCGCCGGCACGGGCCTCGGCCAGCATGGACTCCAGCTCGGCCACCGACCCCCTACCGAGCTCTACGAGAACTTCGGCCCGCTCTACCGCGATCCGTCCCCGGAGGGCGTGCCGCGCTGGAAGCAGCTCGAAGGCGCGATCCATCTCCGGCAAGGCATCGTCAGACCGACCGACCCGCCGGAGGAGCGTAGCCCGCCCAAAATAAGCTGCCGCCGTCATCCCGGGCTCCACCGCCGCAGCTCCGACGAGTTCATACAAGTCGAGGGCCTCCTCCACCGCACCGGATGCGTCGGCGATGCTCGCAAGCCGCAGGTGTGTACGGGCCCGGACCTCCGGATCGGCGGGATACTCCCGAAGGGTTTCCTCCAAGGCGGATGCTGCTGCTGCAAAGTTCCCCTCGGTCACGAGCAAGTCCGCCAGGGTCTCCCGCAAATCGACGCGCCATTCGCCGGCAGGCTCCTGAAGCTCCGCCGCCCGCAACAGGCCTAAGGCCTTGTCGACATCGCCAGCAGAGCGGTAGAGCCGGGCGAGCTCGCAGGCGGCCTCCACCCTGTACTCGGGTTGCCCGGCGAAGCGCTCCAAGATGCGGTGGTAGGCCTCGATGGCCACCGGGCGATCCCCCTGACGCACTGCGAGGCGTGCGAGTCCCAGCTCCCCCTGCAGCGCGAGCCCCATGTCTTCCGCCGCCGCCAGCAGCTCAAGCCTCCGGGCTTCGGTTTCGGGGTCCATACCCGCCGATAGGACCCGAGTCCGCGCCTCCCGAGCCTCGGCCACGAGCAGCGTCTGCTCCGGGTATTCCCCGAGGAGCCGATCGTAGGTGGATACAGCAAGCGCGGTGTTCCCCGCCCGTTGGTGCAGCCGAGCCTGGGCGAGCAGCATTGCTGCACGGTCCTGCGGCTCGAGGCCTTCTAGGTCGAGAGGCAAGAGAGCAACTGCGGCGCTGAGTTCGCCCAGTTCGCCCAGGAGTTCGGCCGCATCCAAGCGGAGCTCGGGGACGGGACGTCCCGCTGATGCGATGAGGTTGGTCACGGTGCTGACCTCCGCTACCGCCCCTTCCCGATCGCCGGCCCCGGCTCGACACCGCGCAGCGAGCAAGTAGCCCGGGATCTGGTCGATCGGATGCTTCGCGGACTGGATGACGCGAACAGAGACGTCAAAGGCGTCTGCAAAGCGTTCGGTTGCGACCAGGAAACGCGCCAACCGCAGCCGCGGCACATGCGCCGATGCCTCGGGCAACTTTTCGGCCAACTCGACCGCCTGCCAGTACCTCTCCTCGGCTTCACTGGATCGGCCCTCGTCCTCCAAGAGGCTGGCCATCTCAAGCAGCAAGGTCGGACCGCGGCTGGGCTCGGCCGCGTACTGAGCCTGCAATGCAATCCACCGGTCGCGGGCACCCTCGCCGAGGCCTTCGATTTGGATCTCCTCCTTGACCTCTTCCGCCACAGAAGCCGGGGGCTCGCCGACGCCCGCCCCGCGCAGCCCCAAGCCGAGCAGTACAACGGCAAGACCCGTTGCCACCACCCGTGCGCCCGGGATCAAACCCAGCGTACGCCACAGACGGATGAGTACGTTCAAGGGAACCGAGGCACCGGCCCGCCGGAGGTCGTCGGAAGTGCTCCGGTCGAGGCCAACGCAGCGAACAAATCGAGCCCCAAGGGCCTGAGGCTCCACGATGCGGCCCCCACGGAAGGCCACAGACTCAAAGAGCGCACCATCGATTCGGCTTCGCAGCCAATCCAGCCGGTCTGCATTGACGAATCGAATCTGCAATTGAGGGAGCTGGGCGTCGTGGAGGTCCAGGTCGGCCAAAGTGCAGTCGTTGAAGCGCAGATCGGTCGCCTCGGCCCCGGAAAGGTCCAGACGAGCCCAGTCCGAGTCGTCCACCCGGGCGCCGTGCAGCCGAGCCTCGCTGAGGTCAATGTCTTCGAAAACCGTTTTCTGAAAGACTGAGCCGCTCAGATCGATGGCGCGCCACTGGCCTCCGCGAGCCTCCACCCCGCTCCAGCGGGCATCCCGAGCCCTTGCCTGCTCCAGGCAAGTCCCCTGCAGAACCGTGTGGTCCAGATTGGCCCCGTCCAGTGTGGCCCCCCGTACATCCGCTTCCGACAGGTCGGCACCGGACAGATCCGCCCCGACCAGGCTCGCCCCCCGGAGGCGAGCCCCCGAAAGATTTGCGTTGGCCAAGCTGGTGTCCCGAAGGTCCAGATCCTCCAGGTTTGCCCCCTCGAGATGGGCTCCGCTCAGATCCCGGCCCTGGAGGCTATGACCGCGAAGATCTCTCCCCCGCAGATCCTTGTCTCGAAGGTCTTCGTTCGGGGCAAATGACGCGATTGCGACCACCTCGGCCCCTTCGCGCTGGGCCCCATCCCCTGTCGGTTTACCGGCGCTCACCGCGCCCTACCGATTGACACCGACGGCAGGATGCACAACTCTTTGCCCATGCGGTCTGTCCATCGCCTCGCCTGCACATTGGCCATTGCGCTCCCACTCACACTCACCCTAGGGGTCGGCTGCGGCTCCGGGGACAGAGGTCCTCCCGCCCAGACAGCCCAACCCCCCGTTATCGTAGTCCAAGCGCCCGCAGAAGCGAAAACTGCAACCGCTTACGCGGGCCTCGCCTACGACGGTCAGGACACTCCAGCTGCCAAGGCAACCGCAAATCCGGATGCCGGCTCCGTCGAGCCTTACGACGTGGTGGCCCTCCTTCGAGAGTTCGACCCTGTACTCATCGATCCGCCCAATGATCAACTGGGGGAGGCCGCCTACGACGACCTGGTCTCGGCCCTCGCGGTCGCCGACGAGGGCTACCTCTACGGCCGAATCGTGTCCCGGGTGCCGATGCGAGGTTTCTATACCCGCGAGATCCGCTTCTGGATCGAGCAGCCATCCGAGACGGCCGAGCAGCCACCCGAGATGGCGACGGTCGAGCTCAAAGTTGGCAGCCGCGGCAGCCCCTGCGAGGTCGCTCATGTGAAGTCACCGGCCGCCCAAAAGGTCGCAAGTCAGTGCTTCTGGCTCGGGAATGCCCTGGACTTCCGCATCCCCTTCGGCCTCTTGCCGCTGAGTATCGCGCACGAGAAACCGCTGTGGGTCTCGGGTTTCCAGACCTGCTGCCAGGACAAGAATCGTGACAAGCCCTTTGACGAGATCCTCCAGGCCCAGGAGGTCTGGCGGGTCAAAGGCCTAGCCAGCGAGATCGACACTGGCGGCATGGCCGACGCCACCGGAGGAGGGGCTGCACCGGCCGATAAGGAAGCGACCGGAGCCGCCAAAGTCCCGGCGCCCTGAGCGACCCGAGGAACGCCCCACTGACCCTCAGCGGGACCGCATCCACCGTACGAAGTCCTCGATCCCATCCTTCAGTTCGACGCTGGGGCTGTAGTCGAGCTCCCTCCGACTGCGGCTCAACTCCGCCCAGGTTCGCCGCACGTCGCCGGCCTGCATCGGCTTCCGATCGATGTGTGCCGCCCTTCCGACGGCTGCTTCGAGCATCTCAACCAACGCAGTGAGCGAGATCGTCCGGTCCGACCCCAAGTTGTAGACCGAAGAAGGCAGCTCGGCTGCCACCAGGCGGTCCAGGGCACGCAGGGTTCCGTCAACGATGTCGGAGACGTGGGTGTAGTCGCGGGCAGAACTCCCGTCCCCGAAGAGGGGGAGGGGCTCGTCGGAAAGCAGCAACTTGACGAACTTCCGGATCGCCAAATCAGGGCGCTGCCGCGGCCCGTAGACAGTAAAGAAGCGCAGCGCTACCGAGGGCAGGCCGTAGGAGCGACGCCAGGCCTGCACCATTTGCTCGGCACCAACCTTGCTCGCAGCGTAGGGGGAGACGGGAGCGAGGCGGGCCGATCCCTCACTGTAGGGTACGTCGTTGGCGTCGCCGTACACCGAACTGGAAGAGGCCAAGACAAAGGGAATGGGGCGAGACGCACTGGCCGACCAACGCAGCGCTTGGACCGTTCCGCCGACGTTGCTCTCGACGTAGCCCACGGGGTCTTCCATCGAGGGCCGGACACCGGCCCGAGCAGCCAGGTGGACGACTGCCGTCCAGCCCTCTTCGGGCTCCAGCCGGGCCCAGATCTCCGGATCGCAGACGCTGCCCTCGAGCAGGCGAAACTGGTCGTTGCCCCGGTGCGGCTCGAGGTTTGCCCACTTCTCGGCGGGGTCGTAGTAAGGGTCAAAGCAGTCGATGACGGTGACCTCGTCGCCACGCGCCAACAGCGCATCGAGAAGGTGGCTTCCGACAAAGCCTGCGCCTCCCGTCAGCAGGAAGCGGCGATTCCGCACCGCGTTCAGTCCTGACCGAGGTGTAGTTCGTCGACGATACCCAAGACCACCGCGTGGAAGGGATCGTCCTCGGTCCCCAGCACCTGTCGAGCGGCGTTGCCCTCGCGCGCCACAACCACGAGGTCGCCCTCACCGGCCTGAACGCTGTCAACCGCCAAGAAGGCAGAGCCCCTCTTGCTCACGCCGTCCTTCTGGACCGGCTGACAGACCAGCACAGTGCGACCCACGTAGACAGGGTGTTGGACCGTACTGACGGTGTTGCCGAGGACGCGGCAGAGGATCACGCTGGTCCCTGGCCCCGGCGCGACTTCGGAAGAGGCCGGGCGTTGACGTCATCGACTATGCCGATGATGGCGGCGTCGACCGGGACGAAGGTGTCCGGCATCGCCAGCGCGGCTTCCCGGCCGCCGATCCACTTAACGACGTCCCCCGGGCCGGCCTGCCCCGTATCGCAGACGACAAAGGCATCGCCAACTACATCCAGGCGCTCGTCCAGCGGCTCGACGAGCAGGAGCTTGACCCCTGTGAGGCCTGGCGTTTTCCGGGTGGCAACCACGGTGCCGATGACGCGTGCAAGTTCCATCAGGCGAGCAGTCTAGCCGATCACTGGAGGCCACCCGGGAAGCCCGGATCCGGGCGGGGAATGATCTCCACTGCGATGACCGTCTTGCGGGCTTCGACGCTGCGGGACGCTGCGGCTACTGAAGCCTCGATGTCCGACAGGTCTCCCGACAACGAGAAGACACCCTTCCCGCCAATCCCCTTGCCCAGTCGCATGGCCAGTACCGCAACTGGAGCCTCCTTGCAGGCCGCGTCACAGGCCACAATCGCCGCCGCAACCGTTCCCGTCTCCACTACAGCCAAAGAGGCGTCAGACGGCCTGTTGGCCGCCCGTCCAAAGATCGCGTCCACGACGGCTGCGTGCACCCCAGGCAGGTAGAGATGGTCTACGACCGCCCCGCCCCCATCCGAGAGCCCAGCCCTCCAGCTCTCTTCGACCTCGGCTTCGCCGCCTGAGATCAGAATGAGGTACTTGCCAGTCGAAATCGGAGTGGCCAGCGCCACTTGGACCGAAGCCTGCTTGACCATTGCGTCGCCCGTACGGTGTGCCCGCGCGATGGAATCCAGTTCCACCAAGGCGATGGCCGGGCGCTGGGGTCGGTCCATCGGCCCAGGCTCCCTTCCCTTCCTCCGCTCAAACGATGCGGAAGAAGTCCTTCAAGGTGCAGCGTCGCTGGCGACTAAAGGAGAGGGCAGTGGTCAGCCCTTCGCCCGTCGGAGAGGCAATGGTGAACGAAGTGTAGCCCTCGCCCCCTTGGCCCAGTCCGGCGTAGGACGGCGCGTTCTTCACAAAAATCGACGTGTTGACGACTCGCGCCATGCGGTGGAGGTTTTCGATGTTCCGGCTCCACATCGTGGCCGTGTGCCCAAAGCCATGCTCGGCCTGCACGGCCCGTTCAATCCCCTCGTCCACGTTGGCAACCCGAACAATGGGCAGTATCGCGGTCAGCATCTCGACCTGGACGAAGGGGTGGTCCCAGGGCACCTCGCAGATGACGAGACGCGGATCCCCGTCGTAAGGAATGTTCAGCTCCTCCAGGAAGACGCTCGCCGACTTCCCGACGTACTGCTTCCTGATGTGCTCTCGGTCGTCTTCCAGGATGAGTTGCTCCAGCCGCCGCACCTGATGACCACCGATCAGCACCGCACCGGCCTTCTGCATTGCGCCAATCAAGGCATCGGCCACGCTTTCTACGACGAAGACCTCTTTCTCGACGATGCAGACGATGTTGTTGTCGAGGCTAGCCCCGGCGACGATGCCCTGGCCAGCCGCCGCAATGTCGGCGGTCTCGTCGACCACACAGGGCGGATTGCCGGGACCGGCAGCGATCGTCTTCTTGCCGCTGTTCATCGCAACACGCACCACCGCAGGCCCACCGGTTACACAGAGGAGCCGCACCTCAGGGTGCTTCATCAGGGCCTGGGCCGAAGCGATCGTCGGCTCAGCCACCGCCGTTAGCGTGTTTTCGGGGCCGCCGGCTTCGACGATGGCGTCGTTGACGATGGATACGCATAGCGCAGACACCCGCTTGGCCGAAGGATGGAAGTTGAAGACCGCTGTGTTGCCCGCGCTCAGCATGCCGATGCCGTTGTTGATCACGGTCTCGGTCGGGTTGGTGCAGGGCGTAATCACCCCAAAAGTCCCGTAGGGCGCGTACTCAAGCAGGCAGAGCCCGTTGTCTCCGGTGTAGACCTTGGGCTCGATGATCTCTGGCCCGGGGGTCTTGTTGATCACCAGGAGGTTCTTGGTGACCTTGTCGGCGACCCTCCCAAGCCCCGTCTCCTCTACCGCCAGCCGGCTCATCAGGTCCACGTACTCGGTGGTCCGCCGACGCACGTTGGCGATCATCCGCTTGCGCGTCTCCAGGGGCACGGTCGAGTACACATCGAAGGCACGACGCGCCGCAGAGACCGCGGAATCCACGTCGGGGAAGAGTCCCCGGCCACTCATCTTGAAGTCGCCGCCCTCACCGCTGGCCACCGAGCCACCGGCCGAGCCGAGGCCGAGGCCGTCGCCCGCGCCGGGCCCACCCAAACGGTTGAGCACCTTCTCCACGATGGTCTGAATTTCACCTGCGTTAAGCGTCTGAGCCATGACGTGCTACCCCTTGCTGGGGACCTTCTCAAACAGCCGCTCGCCGTCCTCGGTATCGATGGCGTCGATGATGGCCATGATGGTGGCGTCGCAGGGCCGACCGTCAGTCACATCGGTCTGACGCGCCGAAGAACCAGAAGCGTACAAGACCACCTCTCCAACCCCAGCGCCCACCGAATCAGCGGCTACCACAATGCTGTCCTTGAGACTGAGGTCCCGGCTCAGATCCTGAACAAGGTAGAACTTCAAGCCTTCCAGCTTGGAGTCCTTCCGGGTGGAGACCACGGTCCCTACCACACGGCCCAGCTTCACCGCCGGATTCCCAGTCGGCTACTTCTTACCGCCCTTGCCCTGGCGACCCAGCGGCAAGGCGGTGTCCACGTTGGCGTGGGGACGCGGGATTACGTGGACGCTCACCAGCTCACCAACCCGCTGTGCACCGCGGGCTCCCGCTTCAGTGGCTGCCTTCACGGCTGCAACATCGCCACGAACGACTGCAGTCACATAACCACCGCCGATCTTTTCGTAGCCAATCAGCTCGACCCGGGCGGCCTTCACCATGGCGTCGGAGGCTTCAACCATCGCGGCAAAGCCGCGGGTCTCGATCATTCCAAGGGCTTCTGTCATTGAATCTCAAACTCCCGGTCTTCGGCCGCCAACCGCAGCCTGAAGGAAGGTAGACGGGCATTCCACCGTTCCCACCTGGCGAAGTCAAGCGGGGTCAGGGACTTCCCCGGGCTGGCAAGCTCGGGTACCGTTTCGCTTCACCCTTCTGCTGGAAGAAACATGTCCGATTCTGGTTTCGAGCTGCGCGCCTATGTCTTTCTTGACTCTCTGCAGCCCCAGCTGGCCCAGTACATGGCCAAAACGAACAAGGTCTACGACCCCCGTGAGTTTGACGCTGCACTGTTCGTCGAGATCGCCCCGGCTATGGAAATCCATACCAAGATCGACCAGGCCCTTAAGGCGACCAACGTTCGCCTCGGATCCATGGTGACCGAGCGCGTCTTCGGCATGATGCAGATCCACCACGTCGACCAGGGAGAGGTGCTTGCCGCGGGTGCAGCCGTCCTCGAGGCTTCCAACCTCAAGGAGTCGGACCGCGCCCCGTGCAAGATTCTGCAGAACAAGGTCCTGCGCTCGGTCGAACAGGACCACGCCATCGCCTTTACTGGCTTGGCCTGGGGCCAAATGGTGCTGGCCGGGGACTCCGTCTTCATCATGGAGGCCGCGCCTGCTGCCTATCTAAGTATCGCCTGCAACGAGGCGCTCAAGGCGGCGGACATCAAGCTCATCGACATCCGTGTATTCGGGGCCACCGGCCGACTGATCATGGCAGGACGAGAGTCTGAGATTGACTCGGGCGCCGTAGCCGCGACCCAATCACTGGAAGCACTGAATAAGAACCGGTGAGGCAAGCAACCGGCGTCCTGTGCGTGCTGCTCGCAGCGCGGCTGATCAGTGGCTGTACGGCAGCTGGTTGGGGAAACCTCGGCAGCAGCGACAGCGTGTTCGGTGACGACGACAGTGGAGCGGTCGGTAACGACGACGACGCGGGCGACGACGACGCGGGCGACGACGATGCGGGCGACGACGATGCGGGCGACGACGACGATGCCGGCAGCGACGACGATGCGGGCGACGACGACAGCCAGGCGGAAGACAGCGACGGCGACGGAGTCGGGGACGATTCGGACTGCGAACCCCTCAATCCCCAGGCCTACCCCGGCGCAGAAGAGATCTGCGACGGCATCGACAACGACTGCGACGGTGACCTGGGCGATGGGAACGACGGGACTCCGGACGAGCGCGACCTAGACGGCGACGGCTACCCCGCCTGCGCTGGCGACTGCAACGACACAGACTTTGAGATCTACCCAGGGGCAGAGGAGCTCTGCGACGGCATCGACAGCGACTGCGACGGCTACCCCGAGGACACCCCGACCGGTGGGCCCCAGGAGATGTTTATCACCTCCCCGGGAAACCTCTTCGTCACCATCTTGAGCGTGGATGCCGGCTGCGACATCTACCTGAACATGACAACACCAGTCAGCTACCCGGACATGGTGGGAGAGGTCCACAGCGCCATAGGAACCGAGGTCAACGTAGGTCCAGTCTCGAACTGCACCTTGATGAGCTTTACGTCCTTGTCTTGCAACACCACCTTCTACACGAGCGACTCGGCTGCATTTGCCATCACCCCCGACCCCAGTGCGGCCAACCACTGGACCCTGTACCACGAAGACAGCGTCGACGCCGACTTCAACGATCTGGTGTTCGAGGTCCTCGTAGAGGAGCGTTCCGCTCCCGCCCGCTAGTTGGTCGCGGTGTCGAGCGGAAGCAGTGGCGCCGACTCGAAGCTCAGGTGCGTGGCCTGGAACCAGAACTGCGCCGAACAGTCCTGAACCGAGCAGCGACTGTCGACCGGCGTCAGCGTCTCCCGCAGCTCGACCTGCAGGTTGCCCGCCATCTGGACCCAAGCCCCGTCGTCGAAGCCGATGTCAGCGGTCATGGTGAGGTCGAAACGGCAGCCTTGCTGCTCGCCCTCGAGCAAAGCGGAAAAATCGGCCCCGAGGCCAGAGTCGGACACCGTCGTGGCTTCCAAGCTTCGCTCGCCAGCGAAGGTCCAATCGCCCGTGGACTGCAGGTTGACGTAGAGCCAACTGGCGTCGGCTCGCTTCATCTGCAGCTGGGGGCCCCGCTCGAAGTCGCCAGCGACTTCGATGTCCGACACGGGCGCGGCATCCAGCGCAGCAGCCCAGGTTTGGGCCGCTACAGGCTCCACCCCGGCACCACAACTCGCAGTCATGAGCGAGCTGGAATCGACGCGGTACGGACCGATCGAATCGGCCAGGCAACCGACAGATGACAGGCCGAAGACGAGAGCAGCAAAGCCGGTAACAAGTGTCCGCACAACCGGCGGCGAGCATAGCAGGCTGCCGATTGTCACCTGGCGGGCTGCCACCTCGGTAGTGCGGTCTCAGCCCAGCTACAATGCTCTGGCATGTCGCCCGATGACTTCAGCCCCAAATCCGGAAGCTACGCTCCGATCTCCCTGGTCATCCCCGTCTACAACGAGGTCGAGAACCTACGGGATCTGCAGGCCGCAGTGACCGAGGCTCTGGACAGCAAGGGGGTACCCTTCGAGGTCCTCCTGGTCAACGACGGCAGCACCGACGGCAGCACCCAGCTTCTGGACGCCATCCACCGCGACGATCCCCGCTTCCGAGTTGTCCACTTCATCCAGAACTACGGCCAGACCGCAGCCATGTCCGCCGGCATCCGCCACGCGAGCCACGATGTCATCGTCAGCATGGACGCGGACCTCCAGAACGACCCCGCTGACATCCCTTGGATGCTCGAGCACCTCGAGACCCACGACCTCGTCTGCGGCTGGCGCAAGCAGCGCGAGGACAGCTTTGTCTTCCGCAAGGTGCCGTCGAAGATCGCCAACTGGCTCATCTCGCGCACGACGGGCGTGGTGCTGCACGACTACGGCTGCACGCTCAAGGTCTACCGCCGCGAATACGTCGAGGACATCCCCCTTTACGGGCAGATGCACCGCTTCATCCCCATCTACGTGACCTGGGCGGGCGCCCGCATCGTCGAGGTACCCGTCAACCACCGACCGCGCCTCAAGGGGACGAGCAAGTACGGCCTGAGCCGCACCTTCCGCGTCGTCCTCGATCTGCTGACCACCGTCTTCCTGCGGGACTTCTACACGAACCCCCTCTACTTCTTCGGCTACTACGGCTTTGGCGCCATCGCCCTGGGCGTGGTCTGTGCCGCTGCCGCCATCGGCATGAAGTACATGGACGGCACCTGGATGCACAAGAATCCGCTCGTCCACATGGCAGCGATGTTCGTGCTCTTGGGCTTCAACTCCTTCTTCTTCGGGCTCTTGGCCGAGGTCATCATCCGCATGAACTTCGAGATCCAAAAGAAGGCGCCCTACCGCGTGCGTCAGGTTCGCGGCATCGAGGCCCGCGTTCCGCTGATCGGGCGGTCGCAGACGCCGCCGGACAATCCGCCAGAGCCGGCGGAATCGGCCAAAGCGACGACGGAAGGCCAGGAGCCGCCGTCCGAGGCCACGACGGACCAACCCGACGCCCCATGTGTGGCCTGACCGGCTTTTTCCGGCCCGGGGATCACAGCGAGCCAGGCCCTGAGGAGCAGCAAGCCCTCGGGGCAATGTGCCGGTCGCTAACCCATCGCGGGCCCGACGAAGAGGGCCTCTGGACAGGCCCGGGGGTCGGCCTCGCTGCTCGCCGTCTGTCCATCATCGACATCGAAGGCTCCCGCCAGCCCCAGCGTGGCCCCAGCGGAAAGACGGTCTGCGTCTTCAACGGAGAGATCTACAACTACCAGGCCATCCGAGAGGAGTTGCTCGGCCTGGGCCACCGCTTGGAGACCCAAGGTGACACTGAAATCCTGCCTTACGGCTACGAGGCCTGGGGGATCGAGGGACTGCTCGGGCGGCTGAACGGAATGTTCGCCTTCGCCCTCTACGACGGCCGCAGCGGCGAGCTCTTCCTCGCGCGGGACCGGCTGGGCATCAAGCCGCTCTACGTCGGCAGCTTCGACGGGACCTGGATCTTCGGCTCCGAGCTGAAGGCACTCCTCCCGCACCCTGCCTTCCGCCGAGAGATCGATGCCGAGGCCCTCAGCCGCTACCTCGTGCTCGAGTACATCCCCTCCCCCCTGTGCATCTACAAGGGTGTAGAGAAGCTCCTGCCTGGGCACTACCTCCACATCAATGCCGAGGGAGAGTCAACAAAGACCCGGTACTGGTCACTGCGCTGGACCCGGAGCCGTGACCTCTGGAACTATCCCGAGTTTCCGCTACCGAAAGAAGGCGAAGACAGCGAGGCGGCCTGGATCCCGCTCTTGAGTCACGCCCTTCGGGAGTCGGTTCGGGCTCGCCTGGTTAGCGAGGTGCCGATCGGCGCGCTCCTCTCTGGCGGAGTCGACTCGTCGTCCGTGTCCAGCCTGATGTCGGAGCTGGTCGACGACCTTCGGACCTTTTCCATCGACTTCGAGGAGCCCAGCTTCGACGAGAGTGCCTTCTCCCAGGAGGTCGCGCGCTTCATTGGAAGCCAGCACCACGCACGTCGCTTCGATTCTGCGCTGTTCTCCACGGTCTTGGACTCGGTCCTGGGCTTCTCCGATGAGCCCTTTGCCGACGCCTCGCTCCTGCCCACTCACTTCCTGAGCCAGACTGTCAAAGACGCAGGGGTCACCGTCGTACTGTCGGGCGACGGGGCCGACGAGCTGTTTGCCGGCTACCCCACCTACTTCGCCCAGAGCGTGGCGGGCGCGGCGACGGCCCTGCCGGGAGGCCCTGCGTTTCTGTCCCGCTTGGGCGAATTCGCTGAGTTCTTGCCCTCTTCCTACACCAACGTGAGCCCCGACTACGTGGCCCGCCGCTTCCTCCAGGGGGCCGCCCTGCCCCCAGCGCGCCGCCAGGCCACCTGGCTGGGGGCCTTTCTCGAAGAAGAAATGCGCGGCGTACTCCAACGGGAGATCGTGGACGAGCTGAGCGAAGCCGGGCCATGGGCGGAAATCGACGCCCTCTACGCCGAACCGGAGGGCGCCGGGCCCTTAGAACGCCTCCTGCACCTGGACCTGCGGACCTACATGGGCGACGACATCCTCGTGAAAGTAGACCGGGCGTCGATGGCCTGCTCCCTCGAGGTACGCGTGCCCTTCCTCGACCACCGCGTCGTCGAGCTGGCGGCCCGCATCCCCCCCCGGCTCAAGCTCCGCGGCCGGACCGGCAAGTACCTCTTGAAGAAAGCCATGTCTCCCCGGCTCCCGGAGGGAATCACTCGCCGGCGCAAGAAGGGGTTCGGCCTGCCGGTCGGCCCCTGGCTGCGCGGACCCTGCCGCGAGGCGCTCCTGGACCTGCTCGATGGCGGAGCAGCGGGGCGATCCGGGTGGCTCGAGCAGCGTGCGGTCGACAACCTCCTCGACGACCACCTCACCGGGCGGATCGACCGAAGGAAACCCTTGTGGACCCTGTTCATGTTCCGCCAATGGGAGGAGGGGCCCTTTGGGCCGAAGGCTTGACCGCCTCTCCCTGCCCCTCCAAGGTCCAGAACTGTGCCCACAAAAGGATTTGATTTCGACGCCGTAGTCATCGGCGCTGGCGTCGTCGGGCTGGCCGCCGCGGCCCGGCTCGCCTCGCCGAACCGAAGCGTTCTGGTCGTGGAGCGGCACGACGGCATCTGCCGCGAGACCTCATCCCGCCATTCGGAGGTGATTCACGCGGGGATCTACTACCCGCGAGGCAGTCTGAAGGCTCGGAGCTGCGTCGAAGGCCGAGAACTGCTCTACCGACGCTGCGAGGCCCTGGGGATCCCGGCACTGCGGGCCGGAAAGTACATCGTGGCCCTCGAGGACGACGAGCTTGCTGGCCTGGAAGATCTGTGGAACCGAGGGCAGGCCAATGGGGTCTCCGATCTCGAGATCTTGGACCGGCGGGCCCTCGCCCGGCGAGACCACCAGAGCGGGGGCATAGCCGCTTTGTGGTCTCCGTCCACCGGCGTCGGAGACTCCCACCAAGTCGCAGCCTCTCTGGAGGCCGAAGCCGAGAGCAAGGGGGCAGCGATCGTCTTTCAGACCGAGGTCGTCGACGTCGAGCGCCTCGAGACCGGCTACCGACTGATCACCCGCGAGGCCCAAGCACCAGAAGCTGCGGAGTCTTTTGGCATCACCAGCCGACTGGTGATCAACGCCAGCGGGCTGGCCCAGGACCACATCAGCGAGCTTGCCGGCATCGACGTCGACGCCGCCGGCTACCGCCAGTACCCCTGCAAGGGCTGCTACTTCTCGATCGCACCCCGACATCGGGGGCGGGTGGAACACCTCATCTACCCGGTCGGAAGCGCCAAGGGAGCTGGCCTGGGGGTGCACCTCTGCCTGGATGTCGGAGGGGGCATGCGGATCGGGCCTGACGCCACCTACGTGGACGGGCCGCCGTTCGACCTAAGCGTTCCCCCAGACAAGGCCTCCAGCTTCCTTGCGGCAGGCCAGCGCCTGATGCCGTGGCTGGAAGAGGGTGACCTGGAACCAGAGCTTGCGGGGATCCGACCCAAACTCAAGGGCCCAGGTGGGGAGTTTCGCGACTTCGTCGTGGCCGAAGAGAGCGCGCGGGGCCTGCCCGGCTGGGTGACCCTGGCCGGGATCGAGAGCCCCGGATTCACCGCCTCGCTGGCGCTGGCAGAGGAAGCGTTCCGGTGCCTGGAGGACAGCTCTGCCCTCTAAGGCTCGGCCGGACCGATCCCAGGGGGCCCCTCTTCCCTGCGCTCAATTGCAGGTGTTGGCAGCAAAGGGCGTCGCTGCGAAGCCGCTCCAGGCCGTGGTCGACAAGGCAATGCACCAGTTGGTACCGAGGTCGTTCAGGGTGTCCACCTCAAAGGCAGTCCCGCTGTAGGCCAATGGAGTGGTTCCGCTGTACTCCAGAGACTGCGTCGCCGTCGGGACGAAGGCAAAAAACGCAGCGGCGGTGTAGTTCAGCGTGTCCACGGTCGTCGTGTCCACCGCCAACTGAATGGTGTCGTCTGGGGTCGCCGTAAAGTTGTCGATGGCAAAGGTGACCGTCGCACCCCAGTCAAACAATGGGGTGTCGGGGAAGCCGGTGAGGTTTGCCGCGTCTTCGGCCAAGACTTCGTGGGTCTGGCGGGCTACCTCGAAGGCTCCAGCTGTGTCCGCCACCGGCGCACTGCAGGTACCGGTCTCGACCACAAAGCTATCGCCCGCAACCCCATCCGAGACCTCCCAGCAGTCGATGTAGACGTCGTGCCAGCTGAGGTTGAGTACCTCGAACCAGTCCATGGAGTCCGGATCGGTTTGGGCATCGTCCGAGAAGACCTCCACGATGCCGATCGCGCCCGCATCGATGCAGTCCTCGTCGACAAAACCGTCGGCGTCGTTGTCGAGCTCGTCGATTACATCTTCAGAACCCGCGGTGGCCACGGTCGCATCATCGCAGTCGCCCCAAATGGGCTCACCGCCGTCGGCCTGGATCGTGTCGTAGTCCTCATCAGAGTCTGTGCAGTCGCCGTCGGAGTTTTGATCCTTGCCGCCGCCGAGACAGTAGTCGTCTCCGTCGGCGTCTAGGCAGGCCGTTGCCGTGGTTCCACTCCACGGGCTGATGGCCAAGACGGCAACTGGGGTGACGAGACTGTGGCCGTCGTTGCAGTCGCCACCGTCGATCAGCGTCTCACTCTCGCTGTTCTGCGCCGTGCTGTTGGTGTCGAAGTTGCCGCACTCGACGTACTGATCGCCGTCGTCATCGACCTCGAGCACGTCATTCGGCGCAGAGTTGCCGCTGCTGCAGTCGGTATCGAAGCCATCACAGGCCTCGGTAGCACCGGGATTCACGTCATCGGAGTAGGTGTCACTCGAGCTATCCAGGCAGTCGTCGCCATCGGTCAGCGTCTCACTCTGACCGTTCTGCGCCGTACTGGCAGTGACGAAGGAGGGGCACTCCACGTACTGGTCGTTGTCGTCGTCGAGCTCGGTAATGTCCTCGGGGGTCGTGGTACCGGTGCTGCAGTCGGTGTCGTAGCCATCGCAAACATCAGAGCCCACTCCAGGATTCACATCGTCCGAGTAGCTGTCACCGGTGTCGAAGCAGTCGAGGCCACCCAAGAAGGTCTGACTGGATCCATTGACCGCCGTCGTCGACCCAACAAAATTGTTGCACTCCATGTAGCGGTCACCGTCGTCGTCGTTCTCATCGCTCGGGTTTGATAGATGGTTGCCCGTGCTGCAGTTGGTGTCGTAACCGTCACAGGCCTCGGTCGCGCCGGGGTTCACGTTGTCAGAATAGGTGTCGCTACTCGTGTCGAAGCAGTCGGCGCCGGCAATCAAGCCGGCGATCGGCGCCACCCAGTCTGTATCGTCGTAGCCGGTACCGGCGGCCGCAGTGCACTCGATGTAGTTGTCTGAATCCTCATCCTGCTCGTCGGCGGCCTCTGCCGTAAAGACGTTGTTGCTGGAGTTGGCCACGTACTGACTGCAGTCGGTGTCGTAGCCGTCGCAGATGTCGGTCCCGATCCCGGGACTGACGTTGTCGGAGTAGGGGTTGGTCGAAGTCGAGATGTCCAGGCAGTCGCTCCCCCCCGAGAAACCGCCCCCGTTCTCGGTGTAGCCGGAGCAGTCCAGATAGCCGTCGTTGTCGTTGTCGACTTCGGTCGAGGCCAGCGCAATCGAGTCGCAATTGGTATCGACGCCATCGCAGGTGTCCTCCGAAACGCCGATGTTGACGGTGATGACTGCGTCGTCGCAATCGTCCCCATCGACGAGCTGAACGTTGTTGGAGTTTTCAGCCGTGGAGGCACCGACAAAGCCAGAGCACTCGATGTAGCCATCCAGGTCGTTGTCGACTTCGTTCAGGTCTTCCGGATCCGAGGTGTTGTTGCCGGAGTTGGCCACGTACTGACTGCAGTCGGTGTCGTAGCCGTCGCAGGCATCTGAGCCCACTCCAGGATTCACGTTGACGGCGTAGGTATCGCTGGATGAATCAAAGCAGTCTCGGGCACCGGTGAAGCCGCCCCCGTTGTTCACGTAGGTCACACAGGGAAGGTAGCCGTCGCCATCGCTGTCGGTCTCGGTCGCGGCAGGTGAAACGAGGTCGCAGTCGGTGTCGAGCCCGTCGCAGGCCTCCTCGGCCTCTGAGGGGTTCAGCGAGCTGTTGGCGTCGTCGCAATCACAGTACGGGGGGTTGGAGCAGTTGGCAGTGACCTCGCCGACCTCGTTAGCGCTGTCGAGTCCATCGCAGTCCAGATCGCCGTTGACGTCTTGGCCGTTCTCGCACCAGCCATCCTCGTCGCCGTCCTGCTTGTTCGGATCGCAGGAGGTGTTTAGCGCCGCTGGGGTGCCCTGCTCAAAGGCAACCCAGACGCCGATGCCCCCGCACCAGTTGCTGTTGGTGGGGGTGTCGTTGTCGGTGTCGAGGTTCACCGAGCTGATGATTAAGGTCGGATCCAGCCCCTGGCTCTCATTGAGAGCGCTGACCGCCGAGTTCCAGCTAAGCGTATCCACCACCAAGGTGCTGTTCGAAGAGTTGGAGGACTCCAGGAAGATCTCGTCACCACTTGTGTCCAGGGCGAAGCTCGTACTCCAGTTGGTCGTGTTCATACAGGGGTCGCCGGAGACGACGCTTTCGAGGGTGCTCGGGTTCTTGCACATCAGGCGGAAGTCTCCCGGCTGAATCGTCAGCGCCACAGCCGAATCCGAGAGGACTACGTTGTCGCTTCCGTTGTCCCGAAGGGTCCAGTTGAACAGGGAGATCGGGCGAACCGTCGTGTTGAACAGCTCGATATACTTGCTGCTGCCGGCGTTGGTCCTTGCACTGATCTCAGTGACGACGAGGTCACCGGCGGCGAGACTCTCCTCATCGATCGTGTCGTCGCAGTCGTTGTCGACGAGGTTGCCGTTGGCGAAGGTGTCGTTCTCACCCGGGTTGATGGTGGCGTCTCCGTCGTTGCAGTCAGCGCCACTGATAATTGGGCTAACCGCCTGCCAACCGGCGGCGAGGTAGCCAGTCGACGACGTGTCTTCGCAGTCAAAGTAGAAGTCGGTGTCGTCGTCTATCTCGTTGGCGGCCTCTGCCGTAAAGACGTTGTTGCTGGAGTTGGCCACGTACTGACTGCAGTCGGTGTCGTAGCCGTCACAGAGCTCCGAGGCGGCGCCGGGGTTCACACTGTCCGACCAGGTGTTGGACGTGTCATCGAGGCAGTCCTTGCCGCCGGTCAGACCCGGAGGTGCCACCCAGTCCGTGTCGGTGACCTCGTGGCACTCCCAGTAGTCGTCGTTGTCTTGATCCAGCTCGCCGGGGTTGTTCGGCGGGAAGTTGAGACCAGAGCTGCAGTCGGTGTCCCAGCCGTCACAGACATCATTCGCCCCGGGTTTCACCTCATCGGACCAGGAGTTACTAGAGAGCGAGACGTCGAGGCAATCGTCTCCGCCCGATAGCAAAACTGAGTTGCCATTCACAGCCGTCGACGCGCTCACATACGAGGCGCACTCGATATAGGTGTCCAAGTCTTGATCCAACTCTTCGGAATCTTCGGGGTCGAAGGTGTTGCTGCTAGAGCTTGCGACGTACTGGCTGCAGTCCGTGTCGTAGCCGTCGCACGCGTCAGAAGACGATTCGCCGGGGTTCACATCGTCCGAATAGGCGTTGCTGGAGAGCAAGACGTCGAGGCAATCGCTCGCGCCCAGCAAAGGGAAGCTCCCGTTCGAGGCGTCAGCGGGGATGTAGTTCGAGCACTCGATGTATCGATCACCGTCCTGATCGACCTCGTCGGGGCTCGCCGAAGAGGTGGGCTCCCACTCATCGGGGCCAGTGCCGGTGCAGTCGTTGACCCAGCCGTCGCAGAGGGTGGGGGCGTCGGGGAAGATGTCGTCGAATGCGGTCGCGGTGCCGACCCCACCCGTTTGGCTGTCCGTGTCGGCGCAGTCGTTTCCACCAGTCAACAGGAAGTTGGC
>CAZQTQ010000002.1:25641-31538 GCA_964596025.1 uncultured Rickettsiales bacterium | reverse complement strand
GAGAGCCACCGTCTCCTCGAGCGGACTCCCCTCCTCGGGCGGGCCCTCCTCATCGGGCGAGTCCTCCTCCTCGGTCGGGCCCTCCTCATCGACCGAGAGCTCCTCCTCGGGCGGGCCCTCCTCCTCGAGAGCCACCGTCTCCTCGAGCGGACTCCCCTCCTCGGGCGGGCCCTCCTCATCGGGCGAGTCCTCCTCCTCGGTCGGGCCCTCCTCATCGACCGAGAGCTCCTCCTCGGGCGGGCCCTCCTCCTCGAGAGCCACCGTCTCCTCGAGCGGACTCCCCTCCTCGGGCGGGCCCTCCTCATCGACCGAGAACTCCTCATCGACCGAGAGTTCTTCGTCAAGGGCAAGCTCCTCATCGACCGAAAGCTCCTCATCGACCGAGAGCTCCTGATCGACCGAGAGCTCCTCATCGACCGAGAGTTCTTCGTCAAGGGCAAGCTCCTCCTCGACCGAGAGCTCCTCATCGACCGAGAGCTCCTCTTCGACCGAGAGCTCCTCTTCGACCGAGAGTTCTTCGTCAAGGGCAAGCTCTTCCTCGACCGAGAGCCCCTCAACCGAGATCAGCGGGGCCGCGGCATCGGCTTGGCTCCAACTGCCGGAAGGCGGTCTAGCCCATTCTCCCGTGTTGAGTGTGCCGGGCGCCCACTCTGCAGGCAAAACCCAGCTCGCACGCACGTAGGCGACGGGCCAAGGGAGCCGTTCGTCGTCCAAGGGAAAACAGGGATTGGGAGGAATGGGTCTCGGATCTGCGGCCCCAGCCACCTCGGGAGCAAGCGGGGGGGACGCCCGCCCCTTATCCTCCTCGGACGCGGCCCGCGGGGTGGGAGTCGACCCTCTCATTCCGAGGTCGGGGCCGTGGGCCTGCCGCACCACAATTCCCGGCATCCCCCGGCGGCGGCGCTTCCAGGCGCCAGCGCCAAGACCCGCTTCAGACCAGCGAGGACGGAGCCCGTTCCAACCCAATGTCACGCTCCTTCCGCTCGCGACCCGGACGCAGGGCTCTCGCGGTCCTGCGCTTCAGGCGCCTCCTCCGCTTCAGGCGCCTCCTCCGCTTGGGCCGCCAGCATGCGGAGTAGGAAGCGGGGCCCATCGAGGCCGTAGCGCCGGGCCAGACGACGAGGTTCCTGGGCCCAACGAAATGCCCACTCCAGTCCGAGCCCTTGCATCCAAATCGGTGCGCGCTGACGCCGGCCGCAGAACACGTCGAAGGCCCCGCCTACGCCCATCACGAAGTCCACCAAGGACTCTCGACCCCATCGATCAACGAAGATCTCCTTTTGGGGGCTTCCGAGACCGACAAAGAGGAGCCGCGCCTTCGAGCGGGCGATTCGAGCCACGACCTCTGGCTCCCGGCCAGGCTCAAAGAAGCCGTGTTCGGTGCCCACGACCCGAAGCCGGGGGTAGCGCCGACGCAGAGCCGCAGCTGCACCTGCGGCAACCCCGGGCTCACCCCCCAAGAAGTAGACCGGCCATCCTCGCATCGCGGCACGCGCGCAGAGATCCTCCATCAGGTCGATGCCGGTAACTCGCTCGGGGAGTGGGCAGCCCACCCGCCGACCCAGGGCGAGAACACCGACACCGTCCGCCGTTACGAGATCCGCATTCCGAATCGCCTCGGCCAGTTCAGGGTTGTCGAGAGCTTGCACCACCTTGGCCGCATTGAGGGCGAGGTGACGGAAGGGCCCCTCAGCCGAAGCCCTCCGATCCACCAAGGCAGCTTCGATCACGTTGAGTGCCTGGCTCCTCGTGACCCCATGGACCGGCAATCCAAGGAGCTGAATGGGACGGCCCAACCGCATTCGGACCGCGCTCACTTTGCCGCCGAGGGAGCCAGCACTGCCTTCGGAGTCTCGGTGTCGTCCGGCAAGAGCAGGTAGCCCGCCTGGAAAGCGATCTCCTGACCACGAGCGGTCGATGCGAAGTCGAAGAGGGAGCGCACAATCGGGGAGGGTGTCCCGCGGGTAACCCCCCGAAGAACCGTGACAATTGGCCAATCCCGCCCCTGCTTTCCGGCAAAGAACGGCAGCAAGATCTCCGCTTGCTCGGTCTGGAGTCCCAACATCCGGACCCTGGGTTCAATCTCCGTCGTCCCGATGCCCAAGCCAGTGACGTCATTGGAGACCGCCTTGGCTACCCCCAAGGCTGCAGGAAGACTTCGGATCTTCTCGGGCAGGGAATGGCCGGCGAGAAACTCCCTCTCGACCGCTCTGCGAACCGGGTTGGAGGTCTCCAGTGAATAGAGGGTGATCTCCCCCTCCCCTCCCCCAACATCGAGCCACAGAGTCGTCTGACCGGCGAGCACGAGCTGCATCTGGGCCACGCTCATGGTCTTGACGGGGTTGTCCTCGTGTACCAGGAAAGTCACGGGTTGGCTGTAGAGGAAGTAGGACACCAAGGGCGGGCCCTTGATGAGTTCGGATCCGGCCGACAGACCCTGCTCGCGGGCAGTTGGGGAACGGGGCAGGAACACGGCCTGCGACTTGTTGTCGATCAGGGTGTGGATGGCCAGGGTGTCGTCCCGGACGAGAATGCGGGGAGTGCTGAGGTCCGCGTCCTCGCCCATGGCCCGAATCCAGCGCTGCACCAAGGTCTTGGTCTCGTGAGTGGCCGTGACGTAGGGCTCGGGCTCCCGCTCCACACTCTCATGGGTCATGGGGATGTTGGGCGTCGGAATGCAGCCACCACCACCACCCGCAGCCAAGAGACAGAGCAGAGCAAGACCGGCAGAAGCGCCGGAAGAGGGCAGTGGGGGAGGTGAGGTGGGCGGCGACGAAGAGGCGCGGACAGCCCGCAGGCGAAGGCCGGTCCAGGCCAGACAAGCCGTCATCCAGGCCCCAGAGACTGCGAGAAAACCCAGCAAGGGCGTGGCTCGCCACAACGGCACCCCTCCCCCCTCCCGAAGGGCAGCAGCAGTGCCCACCGTGCTGTAGTGCTCATAGGGAAGCAGGAGCAGAGCCAAGTAGGGCAGTGCCAAGGCACCTAGCGCTCGTCTGCAGGCCCGCGGACTCCAGCGACGAGCCAAGTTCAAGCCCAGAGCAAAGGCGAGGCACTCCACCACCACACCAAACACCAAGACCGCCTCGGGTCGCCCCTCGAAGACCTCTGCGTACCAAACCGACCAATCCGGCCAACTCAATAACAGAGGAGTCGTGACGGGGAGCCAGCCAGCAGCGAAGCCCCCCACCGCAAGCCCGCCCTCATCGCGACGCAGGGGTTCGTCCCCAAGCAGAACGGCACAGGCCCCCAACCCGAGGCCAAAACACAGCACAGCATCTTGAGGAACCGTCACGGCAGAGATGGTATCTTGCCGCCCGTGGCCGACGCCAGTCCCAACCACGACGCCACACCTCGTTTGCTGCGGCTTCGGGTCAATGGAAGCCAATGGTCCGGAGCGGTAGAGCAGCACGCCCTTCTTCTCGACGTCCTGCGCTACCAGGTCGGCCTGTACGGCACCAAGCGCGGTTGTGACATGGGAACGTGTGGGTGCTGCGCGGTTCAGGTGGACGGCGAGCCCCGCCTCTCCTGCCTCTGCTTGGCTCACGACTTCGAAGACAAAGAGATCCGCACAATCGAGGGCGTACAAACCGGGCCCTTGCTCTCGGCGCTGCAAAGGGCCTGGGCCGAGTGCGGAGCTTCACAGTGCGGCTTCTGCACCCCCGGCTTCATCTTGGTCGGCGAGGCCCTGCTGGAACGTAACCCTCATCCGACCGAAGACGAAGTCCGGGAGGCAATCGCCGGAAACCTGTGCCGCTGCACGGGCTACGTAAAGATTGTCGAGGCCTTCATGAAGGCATCGTCCAGCGATCCCGCGAATGATCGAGGCGAGACCACCTCTTAGCTCTCCAGGCGCTGGGGCGCTGCTGCCGCCGCTTGCCGCGCTCCTCGCGGCTGGATTTGCCTTCCGCTGGCTCCAAGTCCCCATCCACACCAATTTTTGGGCCGTGGACTGGCTGAGCTACTACGAGCCCCAGGCCCGGGATCTGCGGGAATTTCGCCCGCTCCACTTCCTCTTCCGCTGGCAAGGCCTCCACCCCCCCGCTTCCGGCTGGATCCACGGGCTGGGTCTGGCAGTAGGCCTACCGCTGTCCGCTCACTGGGCCCTGTGTTGCGCTGCCGGCCTGGCCGCTGCCACGATTCTCGGCTCAACTGCAGCGGGACTCGCCGGATGGCCAGCATTGGTCTTTGCCGTGGCTTGGATCGCAGGAAGCAGCTTTCAGGCCAACTACGGCCCAAACACCACCCCCTACCCCTGGTCGATGCTCGCCGTGGCAGCGTCCACTGACCTGCTGTGGCGTGCCCTGCGCTCCCCTTCCCCCAATACCTACCGGAGGGCCGGAATTGCAGCAGCTGTCGCCGTCCAAGTCCACATCCTCGCCGCAGCCGCGGTCTGCGCCCAGGCCCTCGTCGTTCTTGCTTATCGGAGGCGGAGCGGAGCCTCTCCCCACCCCTACACCCGCTCCTGGCTGGTTCCCGTGGGGCTGTCGCTGGCCGTCGTAGTGGGCGTCGCCTTGACCGCAACGCGCGATCCCTGGACCTTCCATATTGGCGAGGTCCAGGGGGGCTGGATTCACCAGAGCCTCCAAATCCTTGAAAGCCGCTTCCCAGCCGGAGGGGCAACTCAGTCCCTGCTCGCTGTCCTTGGGGTGGGCGTCGTCCTCCCCCTCTTGGATCGACAGCCACAGTCTGCGTCCCGCTTCTTGGCCCTCCTCTTGCTGCTCCAGGCGGGGGCGAGCCTCGCGGCCCTGGCCCTCTTCATGGAACTCCACGTCGCCGACCCCCGGATCACCCACTACCTCTTGATTCCCCACTTTCTCCTTGTCGCCACTGCCGCCCTAGGATGGGGACGAGCACTGGCTCACATGAGGCCCCGCCACCGGGAGGCGCTCCTCTTCGCCCTCGCCCTCACGACCGGGCTCGCTGCCGGCACGGGGCTGCAGTGGTCTCTGGAGCGCAACAAACAGCTCGAAGACGAGCGGAGCGGGTCCTCAGTCCAAGAGGTCCACCGCGCTTTCGCCGAGGCCGGTCCGGGGGATGTGGTGGCCTACCTCTGGGACCACCAATTTCTCAACGACGAACCGGAACACTGGGACCCCATCGCCGCCCATTGGCCGCTGGGGCGCCTTGGCCGAGCCTGCTTCCATCTGGAGTTGCCGCCCAAGCTGTGCAACCAACACAATGGAAGCACTTTCTTCTTCGCGCCCGACGCATTCACTGGCCCATTGGCGCCCATCGAGGAGTCACTGCGCCGCTTCGTAAACGAGGCTGGTGCACCGGGACAGGCCGATCTATTCCTCCTTCCCGGGCCCGAGGCGCCCCCGAGGCCCTGGCCCTTGGAATCTTGGTGCCAAGAACGTGGGGCTGAGGTGAAATCCCTGGGCTCCGATGGCCTCGTCCGGATCCGTTTTCCGGCCGGGACCCACATCGAACCCCCACCTCCGCTCCACCCCGGACCCCAACCCAAGAGCCGCTGAGGACCGAGGAGCCGCTCTCCCCTATTGTCCCGGCTGCTCGGCCGTGGTAGCAATTCGGTCCCGCTCTCCACTGAGCGGTCCGAAATTTCCTGAATCGAGCCTAGTCCCCGCTTGAATTGAACCGGAGTACCCATGTCAAAGCTCAATGGAACCCAGACCCACGAGAACCTGAAGGCGGCCTTTGCCGGCGAGTCTCAGGCCAACCGCCGCTACCTCTACTTCGCCAAACAGGCCGATGTAGAGGGCTACCCCGAGATTGCCGGCAACTTCCGTCAGACCGCCGAAGGCGAGACCGGGCACGCCCACGGCCATCTCGACTACCTCCGCACCGTCGGCGACCCGGCCACAGGCCTGCCGATTGGCGACACCCATTCCAACCTCGCGGCTTCTGTGGCCGGAGAGACCCACGAGTACACCGACATG
>CAZQTQ010000002.1:0-25631 GCA_964596025.1 uncultured Rickettsiales bacterium | reverse complement strand
GCGAGGAGGGCTTTAGCGAGGTCGCCGACTGGTTCGAGACCTTGGCCAAGGCCGAAAAGAGCCATGCGGATCGATTCCAGTCCCTCTTGGACGACATCGCCTGAGACCGTAGGTACCGTTTTGGAGGGGCGGTCGCCGGTCATCCTGGCTGCCGCCCTTCTTTGCTTGGGGCCGCATGAGCAACATCTCCTACCTGCCGACTGGCGGCCTGTCTTACGACCCCACTGAGGAGGTCTACTGGGACAAGGATGCGCTCAACGGCGAGCTGGAGCGGGCCTTTGAGGTCTGCCACGGCTGCCGAATGTGCTTCAAGTACTGCGACAGCTTCAGGACCCTGTTTGACCTCCTGGACGACGAGGAACACGACGGGGACGTCCGCAAGATCACCGCGGCCGAAACCAACACCGTCCTGGACGCCTGTTTCCAGTGCAAGCTCTGCGAAGTGGAGTGCCCTTACACCCCGCGAAAGGACCACGAGTTCCAGCTCGACTTTCCCAAGCTGGTCCACCGCCACCAGGCCCATAGGCGGAAGACAGAGAGGCCTAGCTGGGGTCAGCGGATGATGGCAGACCCGGACAGCAGTTCGCGACTGGCCCGAGCCAGTCTTGGCATCGTCAATACGATGAACCGGCTACGAATCCACCGGGTCTTTCAAGAAAAGCTGCTGGGGATCCACCGCGACAAGCTGCTGCCCGAGTTCGCGTCCCAGACCTTTACCGCCCAGGCCAAAGCGCAAGGACGGACGTCCCCGCCAAGAGACTGCGAGGCGGTCCTTTTTGCTACCTGCTACGTCGAGAACAACGAACCCCAAGTCGGCATGGACACCCTGGACGTTCTCGACAAGAACCAAGTGGATGTGGCCTGCCCCAAGGGCACGAGGTGCTGCGGGATGCCAGCCTGGGAGCAGGGGGACTTGGACGCTCTGCGCGCCCAAGCCCGCGCTAACCTCGACGCGCTCATGCCCTTTGTGGAACGCGGCGCCAAGGTGCTCGTGATCAACCCCACCTGCTCGATGATGCTCCGACAGGACTACCCCGAGCTACTCGAGGGCGGGGATCGAGAGCGTGCCAAGAAGCTCAGCGCGGCTGTAGCCGACGTTGGCGAGTACCTCTGGTCCATCCGCAAGGAAGAGCGCTTCAACACCGACTTCGCGAGCCGCCCCGCCGAGGACACCATCGCCTACCACACGCCCTGCCACTTGCGGGCGCAACAGGTCGGTTTCAAGGGGCGAGACCTACTCCGCATGATCCCTGGGGTGCAGCCGACCACCGTCATGGAGTGCTGCGGGCACGACGGCACCTATGCAATGACGACCGAGGGCTTCGAACCTTCGCAGCGCATCGGCAAGAAGGCCTTCGACGGCATGAAAGAGGCTGGGAGCGAGCTCTGGGTCACCGACTGCCCGCTGGCCGCACTGCAGTTCCAACAACACGCCGAGCGCCGTGCCCTGCACCCAATGACAGTGCTGGCCCGCGCGTACAGGAAGGACGGACTGGACCGGCCCGTCGCCAGCGAAGAAGAAGAGGTTCCCCGATGACGCGCGTCACCCGCAACCAAATCCTCGACTACCAGACCTATGCCGACCAGCGCGACGAGATCCGGGACGCAGCAGTCGCAGCCAAGGCGGATCGGCGCATCGTGCTGAACGGCTGCCTGTGCTTCCTCTTTGAGAACTGGGAGACGACTCGATACCAGGTCCAGGAGATGATGCGCACCGAGTGCATCGTGCGAGAGGCGGACATCCAGCACGAGATCGACACCTACAACGATCTCCTCGGTGGCCCCGGCGAACTCGGATGCTCGCTGCTGATCGGCATCGACGACCCCGCGATTCGAGACGACCGCCTGCGGCAGTGGCTCGGCCTAAACGCCTACCTCTACCTCCGCTGCGACGACGGAAGCACCGTCCGGCCGACCTGGGACCCACGCCAGTGCGGCGAAGACCGCCTGAGCTCGGTGCAATACCTGAAATTTCCCCTGGGCACGGCGCTCCCGGTGGTGCTCGGCTGCGATCTCGACGACCCGATGATCGCGGGAGAGGTCGCCCTCAGCACAGCACAACAGCGAGCGCTCAGCGCCGACCTCGAGGCTGCCGGAGCCCCCTAGCCTAGGAGCATCGCTGGCACGCCTCAGCCCTCGTCCTGGACGAGTACGGCGCGGACCGGAGAGGCGTCCGCGCCTTCGAGCTTGAGGGGCAAGGCAATCAGGGTGTACTCGCCCGGCTCGATGCCATCCAAGACGATGCCTTCGAGGATCGCGAGGTCATTTCGCGCGACGGCTTGGTGGCTCTCGAGAACTTTGTCATGAAAGAGGTCAATGCTTGGGGTGTCAATACCGACCAAGACCACTCCTCGATCCGCCAAGACCTCGACAAGATCAGAAGATAGGGCCGCAAAATCCTCGTTGAAATGCTCCGGATTCGGAAAGGTTCCCGTTTTGAAGAGAACTCGCGGACTTTGAGGATAGTGTTCAAGACAACTTGGGCGGATCCTCTCTCCCCTTGCGACCGACACCTCGACGACAGAGCAAGGACCATAGTAGCGCTCCAAGGCCCGCCCATCGATTCCCTCACCCCCAGCCGAGTAATGACTCGGGGCATCGGTGTGGGCCCCGACATGGACCGTGGTCTGGATGTGGCTAAGGTCGATGTTCGCCCCGCCGCCGATGCTGGCGTTCACTTGACGGGTATAGGGCGTGTCGCCCGGCCAGACCGCGACCCGCTCGCTCAAGGCGGGAGAGATGTCGAGAATACGCCGCACTTCACGACCCCGTCTTCAGCTCGATCGGCGGGAGGTAGGCGCATCTCCGGCGAGCGCTACCACCTTGAACTCAACGGCAATCGGTGTCGGCAAGGCCTGAATGGCAAGGGTCGTCCGGGTGGCCTGAATCCCCTTGAAGGTCCGGGAGTAGACGGCGTTGTAATCGGCAAAATCCCGATCCATGTCCACCAGGAAGGCAGTGACATCGATCACGCGGTCGAGGTTCGAGCCCGAGGCCTCGAGGATGGCAGCAACGTTGTCGATCACTGCCTGCGTCTGCGCCCGGATGTCGTAGTCCAATGGCTCCCCGTCGGGACTTTGGATAGGGCCTCCAGGAATGGCATTGGTTCCCGGCTGGCGTGGTCCCACACCACTCAGGTAGAGCAAGTCCCCGACCCGTCGAGCGTGAGGGTAGGAGCCCACGGGAGCAGGGGCCTTCTTGGTTCGGATCGTCTCGCCGTCCGCCAACTGCCCCCCTCCCAGCACATCGCGATCAGCCAGGGGCTCGAGGTTGGGGAAGGTATTGGCCGCCGTCTCCGATGCGGCCCGAGTGCGGCCAGTGATCCCGCCCACTCCGCCCGCGCTCGACTCGACAGCGATTGTCGGACTCGGCCCCAACACATTGGCCGCCGCGCCCGCCTGGGAACCCGTCTGTTCCAAGCCTCCTAGTACCGTGCGGTCCCCCCGGTAGCGGTCGACATCCTCCTCGTCGTACTCCTTGTCGCCCACCGAATCCTCCGAGGGCAAAAGGGAGACCACAGCCCCTCCCGTCCCGTGGAGCGCTTCGTAGGCGTAAACGTTCCCTGTGTAACGATTGTGCTGACCCATCACCGCGCTCAGCCACCACATGGGCTTGAAGTTGACGACCTTGTGCACTCGGATCTTGCCGTGCAGTTCGCGGCTCAGCTGTGCCACATCTTCCAAACGACCGTCACCCAAGAACTCGAGGATCTTCCGGTTCCACTCGTCGTCCTTGCTCGAGTGGATGGCATCGTCCTCGGGCGCGATGAAGTCAGTGAACAACCGGTTGCTCAGCGTCGAGACGACGACGACGACCGCCTTCTTGCCCTCTCGGGCCAGCGCATTCCGAGCCGCCTTGCCCAGGACAATGGTCTCGGCACGATCGGCATACACATTGGACGAGACGATACAGGCCGGCAGGGCATTCTCGGGATTGAGCAGCTTCAGCGCCACCACTGAGCCGGTGTCGATGGGGAAGCCGTGGTAGGCCACGGTTCGCGCGTGCAGACCCCGCTCAATCGCACACTCCCGGAACGACTCGGCGAAGTCGGCGTCCATCCGGAAGCGGTAGGGGATGGAGCCGAGATCGTGAAAGAGCTCATCCACATGGACCCAGGCGGGCTCGGGATCGGCCTGAATCTGGTGTCCGATGACGCTCGGCCACATCGTCGAGTAGATGAGGAGAAGGTCTGCGTCGATCTGCGCGATGGACTCGCGGGCCTGGTCGAAGGCGTCCCTCAGCCGCTGCCAGCCCGGGTTCTGCTCGGGCACCAACAAGGGGTGAGGAATTCCCGGCACCAGAAATGCCGCGACGGGTTGTCCCGCAGCATCTGCGGCGCTCACCCTCCAGCCCCCCCGCCAACACCCGGGAACCAGCCGGCGACGACGTTGCCCGTGCCAATCACGGTCCCATAACCGTAGATCTCGGCTGGCGTCGAGGGGTAGCCCAAGGCCGACATCAGCCAGGTCAGGCTGCCTGCATCGCACTCGCTCACGGCCTGCGTGATGAACTCCGGCATGCAGTCGATGAGTTCCTGGGTCTTGCCCTCCCGCATGAGCTGAATCAGCCGCATGTCCCAGAGGTACTGGCCGTGGTGGTAGATGTGCTCCCGGCTCATGTCCTCGGGGACATCAGCTTCGGTGACGAAGTGTCGGTGGCTCAGGGAATTGGACGACAGAAGCACCGCCTTACGCCCGGTCTTCGCGATGGCTTCCCGGGTGGCGTGGCCTAGCACCCGCGCCTGCTCCTGCATCACCTCAACGCTGTAGTAGGCGGTCGATCGACAGGAAGAGATCCCTACGATGGGCTTGTCCCACTGCGGACGCGTCATGTGGCAGGAGACGATGGTCCCGTAGTCGACCCGAAAGTCGGGATTTCGCATCATCTTGGTGACGAGTCCTGCCTCGCGGCCCGCATCTGCGATCGCTTCGGCAAGTTCCACGTCAACGTCCAGCTCGTAGTGGTAGCGGAAGAGGTTGGGAAAGATGGGGTCGACGCTCAAATTCTTGAAGTGCGGGACCCCCAGCAAGTGGGTGCCTACGTAGGTCTGCCAGTGTGGCGAATGGACGATGAGCACGTCGTAGTCCAGCGCATCTAGAGTCTCCCGCATCCGCTCATAGCCCCAACGAAGCACCTCCCAACCGCACTCGGCCGTGGGCTCGTTTTGCGGGGGGTTCTCGGCGTAGACCAGGTGCGGCGGATGGGGCGCCAAGCAACCCGCAACGATCGATCCGGAGGCAGTCATCGCGAGGAGCGTAGCAGAGGAGGACTCTAGAGCATCGGGGACTCGGTCCATTCCGGGAAATCCGCCAAGAAGTCCGCCACTTGAGGCGAGATCGGGAAACCCCAGGCCTCGTAGAAGGGCACGAGGTTGTAGCCGGCGCGGATCGAGCTGAGCTTCACCCAGCTGTCGATGCGTTCCTGGTCGTCGCCAGGACGTTTGCCCTCGATCAATTCCCGGTACTCGACAAAGAGGTCGGTGTAGAAGTCCCAGCCAAAAGCCTCCTGCAGCTGGATGTAGGTCTCCAAGGCCGTCCACACGCTCCACTGGCCGAAGTCGGGCCCCGTCGCGAGGTAGGCCTCGATGCGCTCGGCGCGGTCCTCGGGGTCCAGAGCGCTGTGCTGGGCTAGGGAGTCCCCTCCCACCACGGTCTCGAAGCTGTAGAGGGTGAAGAGATTGACGTTCGCCTCAGTCGTCCCGGGCAAGACCCAGTCGATCCACTGGTGGTTGTGACCCAGTTCGTGGAAAGCACCCCAGCTGCCCACGCTCTGGAGTTGGCTGGCTACGCTCAGCTCGTCGGTGGACTCGA
The DNA here is from genome assembly GCA_964596025.1 of uncultured Rickettsiales bacterium. Lineage (GTDB taxonomy): Bacteria > Myxococcota_A > UBA796 > UBA9615 > UBA9615 > CAZQTQ01. The sequence goes on along the minus strand of CAZQTQ010000002.1, from coordinate 19,821 downwards.
GATGGGCCATGATCGGGTAGCCCGAGTGCATCCAGCCCGCACTAATCTGCCGGTCTAAGACGATGTGTTCGGCCCGATTCCGGTCCCGATCCAAACCGCTGAGATCCGCCTGGGCATCGAGGACTTGATCCCAGAAGTCGAGCAGGGCCTCGGGATCATCGAGAGATCGGATGGCGGCCGACTGCAATGTCAGCTTGAACTTGTCGCTTCCGAGCTCAGCCCAAGGTGCTGGATACTCGCGGATCCCTTCGACCCAGCTGTCGTTGTTGTCAACACCCCGTCGGTACCAAGGCGCCCGCACCGCGCCCCCGATTTCCACCTCGACCTCGCCCAAAGCGGATCCGACCGGGACGCGGATGTAGATCAATCCGCCAAAGCCCGACGCCGTCTCGGTCTCCACCGCTTCCAAGGCGTCATGGCGAGTCACCTGTGGGAAGCGGCTCCACTCCTCAGCGCCCCACAGAGTGTCGGTGTGACCCCCGATGAGGACGCGCAGACCGGCGTCGACCGCGCTCTCGGGCAGCGTGATGCTGATCCGCTCACCGGGAGGCGCATACAGACCCGTGCTACGCAGCGCGTCGGTCTGGGCTCCTGAGTAAGCGAATGCCGAGTTCCGTCCGTCGTAGGTGCCGCCAATGGTCACCGTCAGCCGCACGCGCTCAGCGTCGGCATCCACGCTGCCGGGGAAGTCGGCTGCGGCACCGACGGCAGTCACATCCTCCGCCGGAGCCTCGGTCGCAAACTTCGTCTCCAGCCTCACGAAGAGGTGGTCGACGGGCTCCTGCGCAGGCACGACAGGGTTGTCCTGGGTGGGCACGACGGCCTGAGTCGAGGCCACTAGCCCCCGAGCCCGGTCGAAGTAGGCGGAAAAGGAGAGCGGGAGGTAGGTAATGGCCCGACCGACCGAATTCACGGCCGTCACCTGATCTTCGAGGAGCAGTTCGCTGGTGCCGTCCAGGTGCGCCCCCATGAGCTCCAGGGCATCCGAGGCGTGATAGAGCGGATCGGGAGGCCCCGCATCGACGCTGTGGACGGCGCCGTAGAGGTAGTCCTCGGTGATGACCATGCCGGCATCGACGAGCCAATGATTCCCGGGGTAGTTCTCGGCCGCATTGTCGTTGGAGTAGCCCCAATACCAGGCGTGGCCGCCGGCCAGCACACCTCCGCCCCCAGCCAGAAAGTCGACAAGTGCTAGGTCCTCTTCAGGGGAGTAGTCCTCATAGGTGTCCGTAACGTAGAGGTCTACGCCGGATCCGCTCAACTGCAGAGGGCTCGTGACCTCGTAGCTGAGTCCGAGGGCATCGAGGCGAGGAGCTACAGGTGAGCCGGCAGACTGCAGGCCCACCGATGGAGTGGGGTTCTGTGAGGCCCACTGCACCGCATTCTCGATAAGGCGATCCCCGTCTCCGCCCGAGCCGCCAAGCATGCCCTCGTGCCCCACGACCACCACCCGACCCGCACCGTGCCGGGCCGCCGCAACAAAGGGCTCGCCCTCTTCCAAGACGACGTTAAAGGCCTCTTGGCCGAAGACCACAAAGACCGATGGGTACGAGCCGGTGATGTCGAGCGAGGACACGCCATCGCACAACTCGGCTTGGTCTCTGCTGGGGTCGTAGTCGCAGAGCGGTGCTGCAGCCACCTGGTCGATGCACAGGTAGTGGTCCGGATCTCCGCAGCCGCCGTTGTCCACTTCGCACTCGTTGATATCGACGCAGACACCGTCTTCGCTGAGGCCCCAGAGACCGCAGTCCGCGGGCTCGGGCTGGCAGCCGCTCACCACAAAGCAGAGCGCGAAGAGAAATTCGGGGATCCAAGTCACGGACCGAAGCGGACCAACAAACCTCATGGGCTTTCCTCCGGCAGGCAAGGTCTTCAGAGTTGCACGCAGATGTTTCGACTCTCGCTGAAAAACTCCAGCGAATGCCGCCCACCCTCTCGCCCGACGCCGCTGTTCTTCTCTCCCCCGAAGGGCACCCGAAGGTCACGCAGGAGCCAGGTATTGACCCAGACCATCCCAGTCTCAAGCGCTGCGCTGACGCGGTGGGCCCGCCCCAAGTCCCGGGTCCACACCGAGGCACACAGTCCGTAGTCCACCGCGTTTGCCATCGCCACCGCTTCCTCGTCGCTATCGAAGGGGTGGACGGTGACAAAGGGACCAAAGACCTCTTCGGTTGCTGCACGGGCCGAGGACCTCAGGCCAGTGATCAGCGTCGGCTCGTAGAAAGCCCCCGCGGACAGCGCCGCTGGAAGCTCCGGGATCTTGCCCCCACAAACCACCGTCCCGCCCTCCTCGCGGGCGAGCTGTACGTAGCCGTCGACTTTGTCGCGGTGGGCCTGCGAGATCAACGAACCAAAACGGGTCTCCGGCTCAGACGGGTCTCCGATCGCGAGTCCTCGGGCGCCCTCAGCCAAGGCGGAGACAAAGCGGTCGGCGATCGACCGCTCCACGAGCAGGCGCTCACCACAAAGACACACTTGCCCCTGATTGGCGAAGCTCGCGCGGAGGACTCCCCGAACCGTAGATTCAAAGTCGCAGTCAGCAAAGACAAGGGTTGGGTTCTTGCCGCCCAGCTCCAAGCTGAGCTTCTTGAACGTGGGGGCGGCAGCCGCGGCCACACGCGCGCCAGTCGCGGTACCCCCCGTGAAGGAGACCAACGACACGCCGGGATGCCCCACCAGGGGCGCCCCGGCTCCCGCCCCGTCGCCGTGAACGAGGTTAAAGACACCGGCGGGCAGGCCCAGTTCGTGGATGATCTCGGCCAAGGCCGAGGCGGTCTGGGGGGTGATCTCACTGGGCTTGGCGACGACGGCGTTGCCCATAGCCAGGGCCGGGGCCGTCTTCCAGGTCAAGAGGTAGAGCGGAAGATTCCACGGGGTCACCAGGGCCGCAACGCCCACCGGACAACGCAGCGTGTAGTTCAGGGCCTGGGCCATGGGATGGCAGCTTGTTTCCTGGTGGCGAACCGCGCCGGCAAAGAAGCGGAAATTGGAGACGGCCCGTGGGATGTCGACCTGTCCGGCGAGCCACCGAGGCTTGCCCGTGTCCTGGGACTCCAGCGCAACAAGCTCGTCGTGGCGCCTCTCAAGGGCCGAGGCGATGGCATCGAGCAGGTCAGCACGCTCCGCAAAGGAGCTTCGGCCCCAAGACCCATCCAGAGCCTGCTGGGCTGCTGACACCGCCGCATCGACGTCTTCGGGCCCAGATCTCGGCACCCGGGCCACCACCTCGCCAGTGGCTGGGGCCACATCGTCCAGGTAGTGACCGGTCGTCGGCGGGACAAAGCGTCCACCAATACAATTCGGAAGCGTGAGTACCGCGCTCACGGTCCTTCCCCTACTCCCGGACCGCCCCTGGTGTAGGCCGACCACTGGTAGTACCAGCGATCATCGTCTGGGTCCCATTCGTCCCAAGTGGGGATCTTCTTCAGCGCTTCCAGTCGATCCGCGGGGACCACACCGGGAACGATGAAGGCCTTCTGGCGGTGCAGAGAATAGGGGTTGCGAAGCTCGAAGCCCAGAACCCCCAGCACGGCGCGCGCCACGTACCAGGTGGCCGGTGCGTTCCAGCCGTGGGCGATCTTGATGGTGACGCCTAGGCCATCGGGGTAGTCGGGGTGGTCGATCGCCAGACCCAGGAGTCCGTCGGCCCCCTCCTTAGCCAGAACCTTCCCTCCACAGGACTTCAGGATGGTCGAATCCAGGCGATCGAAGCCGCCCACGAGGTCCGGATGGCGCATCATCGCCTCCCAGATCCAGTCCTCGTCGCGGGTCCGGGCCAGTGCGGCGAAGATGCGGCTGAGTTCGTTGACGGTGTTGGAGATGGTGGGGAGGCCGCAGCCATCCCGCGCCACCGCCTTGGGCGTCCAGTCGGGACCAAGAACCCGACGAAGAACCTCGAGATAGGCCTGGAAGAACTCGTGCTGCGGCAGGGTGTAGCCGGCTCGGTTCCAGCCGCGGATCCGGCAGCCCCGCAGAATCGCGGCGTGCTCGCCCGAGCAGCAGTGGTACCACCGGCGGGCCCTTCGGACCTGCCGACCGAACTGGATTAGCGGCACATCGAGGGGGGTCTGCATCAAGCCCCACTCCGAGGACGAGAGGATGGACTGGGCAGCCACTACGTGCTCGGTGTCGCCGTTGTGGCTCGCCACCGAGATGGCCTTCTGCTCCCAGCTCAATTCGTCAACGAGGTCGGCTGCGAAGACCTTCAGCGTGACCGGCTTCATCATGCTGCGCCCGTAGCACAGCACGTTGCCGCCGAAGGAGTGCACGACTTCGTTGCCGTGAGCCCAGGCCACCGCTCCGTGAATCGTCGTCTCGCTGACCCCATTGCGCCGGTAGTCGACCAGGGGCTCCCACTCGACGTCCCGACCGGTGGGGATGCCCTCGCGCTGCTCTCCGAGGGAACTCTTGGGATAGACCTTCGATCCGGGCCGCTGCTCAGAGACCGAGGAGGCAGGTCCACTCATGTTCCGAGCGCATCCTGAACCCGGGGAGCGACAGAACCCATGAAGGCCTCCATGTTCGCGACAACCCGGTCGTTGTCGTGGTTGAAGAAGTCGAACCAGAGCATGAGCCGATCCTCAGGATGGAAGCGATCGAGCATCTGCTGGGCCACTTCGGCGGGATTCCCAACCAAGGCGTTGTTTGCCGCCTTCTCCACACGCTTGGGGTCGATCGTGCCCTGCAACGCCTTCCAGTAGGCGGAGAGCGCCACCCGCGCCTCGTCTTGGGCAGCGCGGCTCTGCTCTTCCGGGCTCAATCCAGGCTGAGCGTTCAGGAAGACAAAGGTCGTGCGAGGCATACAAGCCCGAGTCCATGGCCCGCCATCTCGGTGGTAGCTCCGAGCCATGCGAGTGTGCGTGGCCTCGATGACCTCCGGCTGCGTGATGCTCAGGTTGAAGACCTGGACCGGCAGGAAGCGGTTGACGAAGTCCTGAACTGCGGGCTCGTGGGAGCCGATGATGAGCTGGATCAGCTCCCGACGGAAGTCCTGAGGAACGATCTTCAAGTTCTCAAAGGCCCAACGGCGGCGGACGGGAACAGCTTCGGGCGAACCGCTCCCCCCATCGCGCTCCATGGCCGCCTGCTGGACGCGCTCCCAGTCCTCGTCCGACCGGAAGTTGGAACGACTGAGTACCGTCTCGCCGATCATCTCGGAGTTCAGGACTTCGCCCCGGAGTAGCCGGCAGAAGATCTCGGCCGCCTCCCGGAAGATCAGGCCCTTCATCGCGGGCCAAGCGGCCTCTTCGACCCCGTCCCGGGGAACGATGCCGCTGGCCTCGTTCATGAACTGAAATCGACCGGCTGCGAAGCCCACGTTAATACGCCGGCTTTCCTCCGGGTCGAGCCCATGAAGCGTGGCAAAGACCCCCACCCGCTCGGCGTGGGCAATCGGACCCCCCATGCAGAGGATGTTCATCACGGCCGAGCCCATCTCGATCCGACGAGTCCGCTTGAACACATGGTGGCTCAACTGGAGGAAATCGGCGTTCAGTCCGACCTCGCCCTCCCAGTGGGGAATGACCGGCCGCTTGTTCCGCTTCTGAACGGCGGAGCTGAGGTGGCTCTCGGCGATCCAGGCGGTTCCGAAACCCAAGGCATCGGCCGCCTCGACCTGAGAGAAGAAGTTTCGGAACATCTTGGCTTCGTCGGGAAACACGCCATCGACCGGGGTCTGGCTGATGGAGTAGAAGATGTCGTAGTCCACGGCGCGCTCTCCGCAGCTTCTAAATGGATCGCAAGCGCCCGCCGTCGACGGCCACGCTCTGCCCACGCACATAAGCACCGGCGGGGCTGACGAGGAAGGCCAATGCCGCCGCAACCTCCTCGGGCTGGCCAAACCGCCGCTCCGGCACCTCTCGCAGCCAGTCCGCGTGCACCGCTGCCACATCACGCTTGCTGCGGTGGGCGATGGCCTCACCGAGCGAGTGCAGGCGGTCGGTGTCGGTGAAGCCCGGCAAGATGTTGTTGATCGTGACGCTCGGCGGCAACTCACGGGAGAGCGACTTGGACCAAGATGCCACCGCCCCCCGAATCGTGTTGCTCACCCCCAAGTTCGGAATCGGCTCCCGCACCGAGGTCGAGACGATGTTGACGATCCGGCCGTAGCCCGACTCGACCATGCCCGGAAGCAGCATCCGGACGAGCAGGTGGGCGCCCAGGACGTGGCGTCCAAAGGCAAGATTGAAGTCCTTCTCGGTGGCATGGAGGAGCGGTCCCGAGGGCGGTCCACCGCTGTTGTTCACGAGGATGTGGATCGGCCCGCGATCGTCGAGCAGGGCCTCAATTTCCGCTTCCAGGCCTTCCCGTTGCTCCAAGTCGGCGACGCAGTAGTCCGGATCGGCAGCGACATCCTGTTCGAGTTCTGAGACCAGAGTTTCCAGTTCCTCGCGCCGGCGGGCCAACGCTGTGACCCGAGCCCCGCGGTCTGCGAGGGTATGGGCGACAGCGCGGCCGATGCCCGAACTGGCCCCACAGACCAGCGCGTGGAAACCCTCGAGAGAGGTCGTAGGCAGGCTGCGGTTCCCCATAGGCGACCACTCATACCCCAGATCCGAGAGCCCGCCAACCTGAGCGCCGACGCAAGCCACCTCCACAAGTGCCTAGACCTCTGTAGCGTATGCTACCGAGCCATGACGCCGTGCTCCCCCCGACTCGTCGTCCTCAGCCTCTGCCTGCTGAGCGCGAGCGCCTGCCACCCCCATGTGGCAACACCCACGATGGATCCCGCGACCTGCAGCCAGGAAATCCGCCAGGTCTTCGGACCGCAGGACTGGGCCATCGTCGCGCTGCGCGCCAAGGACAAACAGAGCCTCTTTCGGCCCGAGATCCTCGAGGCCCTCGACCGCGTCTGTGCTGGCTTCGAGGACGCGGCGGTCGACGACGAACTCAGCGTGAAGTGCATGACGAACCTCCCCATCATGGAGGGCCGCCCGACGGGAACCCGCGTCGTGATTGGCCGGGACGACCTCCCCATGAGCCCAGCCCGTGCCGTGCACTTCGGGGTCCTCGTCGGACAGTTCGAGTTCGCACGAGGCGACATCATCGATAAGGCAACCGGCTCGAGTACCACCTATTTCCACCTGCCGCTCTCGAGCTTCGACGGCGTTGATCTGGTGGCCAAGGCGGCCCAGCTTGCGACCCAAGAGGAAGCTCTACTCGATCTGGCCATGGATCAAGACGGCAACGCCGGAGGACCCTTCCGCCGCATCGCGGGCAACGGACCGTCCTTCCATTATTTGGTGGGTCTCTACGATTCCGGCAACGACGGGGGCATCAAGGAGCCGGCCACGCTCTTGGCGATGGAGCGCTTTCAAGAGGTGGCCGAGTCCCTACCCAAGGTGGCACAGACCTTCAGCATCGCCGACGATCTGAAGACCGTCCGCCGGGGCCTTCACCGCGGCGATCCGGCCCAAGCGGTCATTCCCCTTGCACGGGGAGAGGTGTCCCAGCTCCTCCTCGCCCTTAGCCTCAATCAGGCCGGCAACTTCGGGCCCCGGATGGACAGCGCTGAGCGGGTGGCGGTGCTCCGGGTCAACCTGGCCTCGGCCTCCGCAGAGCAGCGGCGCAAGACGACGCGCCACCTGACCAGCCACCTCGCGGCACAGGTTCTGCCGGGTCACCGCGCCTTTCTCTGTGGGGCAGCGGATCTGAACCAGGACTGAGAACTGAGGGCTGAGACGAGCTCAGTCTTCTTCATCGACGGAGATGTTTGTGGTCCGGAGCAGGGCTTCGGTGACCTGAGGAGGGTCCTCACTATTGGTGTAGTGGTAGCGAATGAGGCCCACTCCCTGCGCATAGTCCTCGACGTGGATTTGAGTCTGAACCAACTCCTCGCCATCCAAATTGACGCTGATGGCGGTTTGGGTCCGGGTGTACTCGACAACGTCGGTGTAGGTGCTGGACGCCCCGGGCCTGGCATAGGGCACCTGAAGGGGCTCAGAGAGGACCTCGACCGAAACTTCGAATTCGAAATCAGACCCGCCCCCGTCGCCCGAGACTCGAGCATCCCAGCTCTCGGTCCAATCCGCCGAGCCATTGGGGGCCATCACGAAGTACTCGTTCCGCTTGCCCTCGTCGTTGCCGACCCACTTGTAGGTGTAGCCGGTAGCGACCGGCTCTAGCCCCGTGAGGTCGACCTCTTCGGCCAGATTGAACGCTCGATGAGTGACCGTGTACTCCTGGGATGGATTGCAAGGATCGGCCCAGTTCCGAGTCCAATGAACGTACCGGTCGCCACGCTGGCTCTCGGCATTCTCATCGTCATCCAGGACGGCCAGATTCCAGACCTCGACCGACTCGTGATCGATGCCGTCTCCGCAGTCCGCAGTCACCACTCCACCTTCGGTCAGGTAGTACTCCCATGTGTTGCCGATCGCGAACTGGTAGTACTCCTGCAGTTCGACAGGTGGGCAACCCGAGAGCAGGACGGACAAGGCCGCTAAGAGCGCAAAGCCCGGTCCTCGAACGCCCAAAGAAGACATCGTCATCGCTACCTCCAACCCTGATTGGAGCGGAAGACGAAGGGGTATTCAATATCCGATGGCGATTCTGCCCTCGGAAAACGCCAAGAAGCTACGGAACGGGTCACACAGGGAAGGAACCCGCGGCTACCCGTCGAATTGCGGACCACCCGAGGCCTCCGGACGCGACCATCGGCGCCGATGGTCCAAGCGACGACGACCTTGCCCTCCAGCGTCGGTTTCTGCTTGAGCTCCCGCTCGTAGCAAGCCTTCACCTGGGGAAGATTGCGCTTGATGGTCGACTTGATGGCCGCAGGTGGGAGCGTGCGGCCGCCCGGCACTCCGAGGCCCCGGTCCACCCGCTTGGCCTTCTCCTCTTCAGCCGGTGGGCTTGCCTCTGTCTCCGCCTTGCCTTCCACGTCCTCTCCGCTCGCCGTGGCATCTGATTCCGTCGGCTGGTCCTCCCCGAGCGCCGCCCCATCCGCACCCCCGTCGGTAACAGGCGGCAGAGACGAAACCACATCTGGCTTCTCCGCAGGTGCAGACCCCTCGGTCGGATCACCCCCACATCCGCCCAATCCCAGCACCAGGCCCAAGGCCAACGACCCGGCGCAGCCGCGAGCGGCTGTGAACAACCCAAGACGAGGGTGCGAGGCAATGGACTTCATACGGACTCGACTCCGGACCCGAGTCGAAAGCGAGGGCTCGGGGGCTAGGATCATCCTGTAGGATGGCGCCCCCGTCCAGTCGTCCCTCCGGATTGGTCCCCAACTTGCGGAGCATTCCTGTGTCTGACGCCCCCAAGACAGCCCGCATTGTGGTGATCGGGAACGAAATCCTCACCGGCAAGGTCGTCGACGCCAACACCCCGTACCTGCTGCGTAGACTGCGGCAGTTGGGGATTCGCTGCACTGGCGCCGTGGTCGTCCCCGACGAGGTCGAGCACATCGTGGCCGCCCTGCGCGAGGCGGTGGCGTCTTCGGACTACGTCTTCAGCACCGGCGGGGTGGGGCCGACCCACGACGACGTCACGATGGAAGCGCTTGCCTGCTCGTTTGAACGCCCGCTCGTCGAGAGCCCCCGGATCCGCCAGCTGCTCGAAGAGCGTTGGAAAGGGCCCAAAGCACCGGCCCGCTTCCGTATGGCGCTGATCCCCGAGGGGGCTGAGTTGGTGGAAACGCCCTATTTCCCCCAAGTCCGCATGGGCCCCGTCTTCGTGTTTCCCGGGGTGCCGAGCCTGCTGGCGCTCCGCTTCCCCGCCATCGAACACCTCTTGGAGGGCTGCCCAGTGACCTGCGCTGCCATCTACACGATGGAGAGTGAGAGCGAACTCGCCCCCAAGCTGGAAGAGGTGGACGCGGCCTTCGACGACATCTCGATCGGCTCTTACCCCCGCTGGGATGCCGAGGACCACAAGGTTCTGCTCACCGTTGAGGGGCAGGATGCAAATCGGGTGAAGGCGGCCACGGATCGACTCTGCGAGACGCTGGATGCCGTGCGACTCGTGCGGGTCGAGCGCTGTTACCGCCCCGAAGCAGCCGAAAGCGCCTCCTGAGGCCTCGACCGACAGGGCAAAAGAGCGCCCGGTCGCCGGATAGATCGAGGATCCACTCTAATCTTCACGAATTCTCAAGATCTACCTGCCGATTCTTGGGCTCTACTTAAGATTGCGAGCGGTGGCGGTGCGCGATAAGGTCACGCCCGCACAAGAAGGCGACATTCGATCCGAGGAGGGAGCGGGATCGAACGAAGGGATACATATGATCAAGAAGCTTCTAGGCCTCATTTCCGCCGCAGCACTAGCCTTTCCCGCTTCAGCCGGAGCATCGGAGGACCCCTCGGCCTTAATCGAGGCCATGGACATTGACTCCAGCATGCTGGTCTCAGGTTCCCTCCAGACACCGGACAGCACAGCGACGATGTTCGACGTCCGCAGCTCCTTGGGCGTGGTCACTCCATACAACGCCCCGACCATGGCGCTGCTATCCACCGGCAGCGTGGACAACATCACCGAGATGGTCGACTACGACTACCCGGGTGATGGCGTCGACACCAACGGCGACGGCATCCAGGACAGCGGCTCTGGCGACCGCGCGACCCTACAGTTCGACATCAACGTGCCCCCTACTGCCAACAGCTTCAGCTTCAACTTCTACTTCATGAGCCGCGAATACCCGGAGTGGGTTGGCTCGAAGTACAACGACGCCTTCGAGGTCTACCTGACGAGCGGCGCCTACACCGGTCAGATCGTCTTCGACTCCTTTGGCAATCTCGTCACCGTCAACAACGCTCTCTTCACAGTCACTGCGGACGTGAACGGCGACGGAATCGCCGACACCACAGACCCCAGTAACCCCTTGCTCGGCACTGGCTTCGATGCCGACGGCGGAACGGGCTGGGTTACGACCATTGCGCCCTGCGTTGGCGGCGAGACGATGCGCATCAGCTTCGAGATCTACGACGTCGCCGACGGGATCTGGGACAGCGCCGTCCTCCTCGACAACTTCCAGTTCAGCGAGAACGAGGTCGAGGACGGCCCAGTTACCGAAGACGACACACCCGACGAGCCGATGGTGGTGGCCTACGTCACGCCCAAGGAGGGCGGTCTCGACGACGGGATCGGCGTCACCATCATGGGCGACGGCTTCTCCAACAACGTGCAGGTCTACTTCGGCGAAGTCCAGATCGCGGCCGCCAGCATCACCCCCGGATCCGGGGGCGAGAGCCTCATCATCGACTCAGTCCCCGCCGCCAGCAGCCCGGGCTCGGTCAACGTCCGCCTGGTGCGCGGAACCGAAGAGGCGGAGCTGACCAACGGCTACACCTACTGGAATTGGGGCGAGGGCTCGGCTTCCCCCCGCGTGACCTCCATCACACCCAGTGAGGCTCACCCAGACGGCGGCACAGAGCTGCAACTGCGGGGAGCAAACTTCAATCTGAACGAGTCCAGCTGGTCTGGGCGAGTCCTCTTCCGTGACGTGGACGGCGAAGAGCTCGCCGAAGTCGAGGCCGAAGTAGTCCCCAGCGACGACGAGGGACTCGCCGAGGATGCCTCTGTTGATTGCCCGATTGGTGCGCTTGTGTGCACCTTGGCGGGCGGGGTCCAACAGATCCGCGTGGTGGCCCCGGAACACGCCGAGGGCTGGGTCGACGTAGTGGTCGTCAACTCCGCAGGCCTGGAGTCCGCTCCCGGCTACCCCTTCGTCTATTCAGACGGCGCGAGCCAAAGCTTCGGCGATGGAGGCAACCTTGCACCCGGACCGAATTGCTCGGTCACAGCAGAGCTTCCGTTGGACCGGACCTGGATGCTTCTCTTGGTGGCTGGCTTGGGTGCGGGAGTGCTTCGCCGCCGAGAGGTGGTCCGATGAGGCAATCACTCGCTCTGTTGACGCTGACCACCGCCATCCTCTCTGCGGGCTGCTCCGACACGAACCTGCGGCAAAGGCCCAACAACGCACCGATCGCCCGGGCGCTGTTCGCAAACAGCGACGGGGATGCCCCCGACCAGCGGCTTGGCTACACCGTCGAGGGTCGCTCAGCCACCGTCGACGGCTCCACGTCGGCTGACCCCGACAACGAACGGGAAGCCTTGGTCTACACCTGGGTCTTCGACTCCGTCCCCGATGGCGTCGACGCTGAAGCCATCGAGATGGTGGTTGCCGAGGACAACCCCGACACTCCCGAGTTGGAGCACGCATTCATGAGCTTCGAGCCACCAGCCCTGGGGACCTACCGGCTCTCCTTGACGGTGACCGACACCAAGGACGCGACCTCCCAACCGTCGATCGTCGTCGTCCAGAGCATCCCACCCTCACTGTTGGAGATCGAGCTGCAGTGGCCCACATCTGGCGAGGCCAATGGCGCGGACCTGGATCTGCACCTCCTCGCCCCGGGGGGCACCTACTTCGGCGAAGGCGACTGCTTCTCGTGGACCCCCAACCCCAGCTGGGGAGCGACTGAGGTGGCCGAGGACAACCCGTGGCTCCAGAACGACCACGATGGCGAGACGGCCAACGGCAACGGCGGACCTCCGTTCACCGAGACCATCACCCTCGAGAATCCGATGGACGGCGACTACCTCATCCTCGTCCACTACTACAGCGACCACACCCTGGCCCAGCACGACATCGCGGTCCCGACCCACGCCAACGTCACCGTCGAGGTCGCGGGCGAGGCGATCTCTTCGGTCCTTCAGACCCCCGAACCCATGGAGTTCGGCGACGTCTGGCAGGCAGGCCTCTTGAGCTGGCCGGAGATGTCTGTTTCAACCGTGAGCCCCGAGATGACGAGCCACGAGGCACTCGGCGGACCGGACTACAACCGCTCGGACGAGGGCACTTAGTCTCCGCCTAGGGCGCGCTGACAGAGGCTGAGGTCAGCCAAGACCAAGGCCACCATCGCTTCAACCATTGGTACCGCCCGCGGAAGCACGCAGGGATCGTGGCGCCCTTTGGGCGTGTAGCGCACCGCTTCGCCGTCCCGATTCACCGTCTCCTGCTCCCGGAAGATCGTCGAGACGGGCTTGAACGCGGCGGCGATCCGCAGCGGCGATCCGTTGCTGATCCCCCCCTGGACCCCGCCGCTGAAGTTGGTCTTCGTCCGAACCGATCCATCCTCTGCACGCACGAAGGGATCGTTGTGGGAAGAACCCCGCATTCGGGTGCCGGTGAAGCCGCTGCCAACCTCAAAGCCCTTGCATGCCGGCAGGCTGAGACAGGCCCGAGCGAGCTCGGCATCCAGCTTCCCAAAGACCGGCTCGCCCCAGCCCACGGGCAAGCCGCGGCCGATGCAGCGGACTACACCGCCCAGGGTGTCGCCTTCGCTCCGGATGGCCTCGATCGCCTCGATCATCGCGGCAGCTGAGGGCGGGTGCGGGCAGCGAACCGGCTGCGCGTCGACGTCGGCCTGGCCCACTGTGGCCTCGTCCACCGAGCCCTCGGGCACGAGGATCTCGCCCACCCGCTCAACCCAAGCCACGATCTCCACCCCGTGGCGCTCCCGAAGAAGCTGCTGGGCGATGGCCCCAGCCGCCACTCGCGCCACGGTCTCCCGGGCCGAAGCCCTCCCTCCCCCGCTCGCTGGACGGAGGCCATATTTCTGTTCGGTGGTGAAGTCGGCGTGCGACGGGCGGTAGAGATCGGCGAGATCAGCATAAGCCCCCGGTCGCGCGTCCTGGTTGCGGACAAGAAGGGCTATCGGTGTACCCAAGGTCACGCCGCCCTCCAGACCCGAGAGGATCTCGACGGAATCGTCTTCCTTACGCTGAGATACGAGTGAGCTCTGGCCGGGTCGGCGGCGCTGAAGCTGGGCATGGATCGCATCCACATCCAAGCGCATCCCGGAAGGACAGCCATCCACGACGCAGCCCACGCCGCCACCGTGGGACTCCCCAAAGCTGTGCACCTGGAACAACCGGCCGAAGGAGCTGCTCATCGGGGGGACTGTAGCAGGACCCAAGGTGCTGCCCCTTCAGGTCGACCGCTTGCACTGCTCCCCAATTCCGGCTTCACTGTCGCCCATGATCTCCGCCCCACTCGGTGAGCGCGTCGCCTGCGCCGCCCAGCTCGCCCTCGCTGCGGCCCTCCTCCTAGCGAGCGCCTGCGCCACCAAACCCACCGAAAACCCCGCCCCGGTGACCCTGCCGTGCAACGTCATTGGGAGTTCCTGCCTCCTCCCCTGGCCGAGCAGCGTCTTTGCGTCCGAGAGTCCATCGTCCCTCACCGGCCTGTCCATCGGTTTTCCTGCTGACGGCGACTTTGCGGGCCTCCATGAGGTGATGGAGGGCGAGGTCCTCGACGGCTTCTCCCCAATCGGCGCCATCACGACTTGGCTCCCCGAGGGAGCCTCCTCCGCCAACCTCCCCGAGACAGTCGAAGAGAGCACTTCGGCGGAATCCCCAATCCAACTTGTCAACGCGGATGCCACCTCGCCAAGCTACGGACAACGCCACCCCTTCTTCGCCGAGGTCGTGGACACCGAAGAGTCCGAAGGACAGCTGCTGGTCCTCACCCCCCTCGCAGCAATGACCGCTGGCAGCCGCTACGCCGTCGTGATCACCCAAGAGCTACGCAGTCCCTCGGGTCATCTGCTCCAGGCCTCCTCCACCCAGCGCGCCTTGCTCGGCTTGGAGGACCTGCCGTCGAGCAATTCCGACCTAGGCGCCCTACGTAGCTACTACGAAGACCTCCAGTACCTGGTCTCAGAGCCGCTGGGCATCCCGTTGGAGGCAGTGGTTCAGCTCTGGGACTTCCCCATCCGCTCGGATGAGGCGCTGACCGTCGACATGCGATCGATGAGCGCCTGGACCGAGGCCTGGCTGCTCGACCATCCTCCTCAGCCGAGTTGGGCCGAGGTGACCCAGCCGGTCGAAGGATTCACCCGCTACAACCTCGAGTTCGAGGTGCCGCTCTGGCGCAACCACCGCTTCGACCCCCTGCCCCGAGCCGAGGACGGGAGCCCGGAACCGGTGGGCACCACGATGCTCGGCGGCTACCTCCTCGTACCTACCTCAGCGACCCCCGAGCATCCCGCGAGGCCGGTCCTATTCGGCCACGGGTTGGGCGCGCACGCCGACCTGATGATCACCTCACTGCTCAGCATGAACTGGGCCGCTGGGCCCTTCGCCGTCCTGGCTTTCGACTGGGACCTGCACGGCAGCCGAGGGGATGGCGTCGACGACATCGTCGCGTTGACCGGTGACCTGAACTGGGCTGGGTTTGTCGGCGCTGTGCTGCAGAGTTCCATGGACGCCCGCGTCGCCACCGAGATGCTCCTGAGCCTGGGGGAATTGCCCGAGAATGGGGGCCAGGTGGTGTCAGGAGAGAGCATCTTCTACGTGGGGCAGAGCCTTGGCAGCATCGTCGGCACCCTCGCCCTCTCGGCGAACGACGTCTTGGAGGCTGCGGTCCTCAACGTGGGCGGGGGGGGGATCAGCAACATCCTCCGGCACGGCGAAGTCGTGGACCTGCTGGGGATGCGTGATGCGATCAACGCGCGCGTCTCCGCAGCTCCTCCTACCGACTTCCCCTCCGACCTCGGCTACGACGTAGCGCTCGTGGTCGGACAGGTCGGACTGGACTACGCCGACCCCATCAGCTTTGCCTCCCACGTGCGGGCCGATCGCTTCCCTGGGGCGGACCAGGGGCAGCCTGCGGTCCTGCTTCAGGAGAGCATCGGCGACGGGATCATCCCCAACATCACGACTGAAGCCCTGGCTCGAACCCTGGGCTTGCCCCTTATTCAGCCGGCTCAGAGCGCCCTCTCGGACTTCGAGACCGTGAACGCACCGACCTGCGGAGCGTCCAAGGATGGCTTGGCCCAGTTCTACTTCTCGGACATCCGCTTCCAGGCCCACCTCGCGCTCGAGCAGGACATGGTGCAGGACCAGGCAATGCTCTGGCTCCAGTCCTTCGCTGACGAGGACCCGAGCAACGACGGGAACATCGCCTTTCCTTCGGTCAGCAACGACGGGACCTGCCCCTAAGAACCGCCTTTAGGCTGTGCTCTGGGGCCTGAGTGAAAGGTGTGCGGCCATCCCCTCCGGCCACACCCAGAGAGACGAGCCTGCAGAGACGAGGCCCTAAGAGCGGTCAGTGACTGCGGTGGCGATAGAGGACGAGCCAGTAGCCCATATTGCGCTTCCACACCCGCTCGAAGCGGAAGTCCTCCCGGAAGCGCTTGTCACGAGCCACGCCATGGGCGTGGCCGTTGCCCTTAATCCTGCCGAGAAAGTGCTTCTCTAGCGCCTCTTTGTCCTTGCGGACCCGCTTGTAGCCTCGGTTGAACTTCGACCGCTGAGGCTTCGGGACATAGGCGACAAAGGCGAACCAGTCCGGATCCTGATCGAACAGGTAATTCTTAATGTTTCGGTCCGCCTCACGCACCGCTTCCTTGCCTCCTGGCACCTTCCGCTTCTCCCGCCGCATGAAGGGATTGAGCTTCAAGCGAGCCAGCTCGTGGGCCACAAATCGGTCCAAGATGCCGATGGAGTCCACCCAGCGCAGCTCGGGCCCCGTAAATGGAGCGGCTCCCATGTCCTGGAAGACCACCACATCCCCCCTATCCGAGCGATCTTGGATGTAGCGCCCCATCTGCTGGAAGGACTTCTCACTCCAGCGAACGTAGTTCGAGTGCCACCTTGCCTTGCTCTCGGCCAAGTCCCAGCAGATCTGGAGGCTTGGGATAACAACGGCCACCGCCAAGAGACCCACAGCGACCGAAGGCAGCCCAATGCCACGACCAACCCGGGCGAAGACGCCGGCAAAGCCCGCCGCTGCCAGCGCAAGGACCAACGGGAAAATCGGGAGGAAGAGGCGGAACCACTTCATCTCGTCCCGACCGATCTTGACCATGTAGGCGAGGAAGAAGAGGGCGAGTGCCGCGGCCCAGAGCTTGGCTATCCGCCTTCCCGGCACCAAGACCCCTACAACCGCGGCGGTGAAGACCGCGGGATTGGCCGCAAACTCCAGCAGGCTGCGCGCAAACTCCATCCCGCGGGCGTAGACCTCGGGGCCGGCGGCCGCCTTGACGTAGGCGGTGTTGGGGAAGAGATCTCCGAAGTAGAGAACCCGACCGATGTGGTACGGAACGAGGACCCCCAACAGCACAGCCCCCCACAAGACCCAGTGCCGCTCCAAGCGGCCCAGCCGGAGTCCGTCCACCACCACAAAGGCCCCGGCAAGGAGGATGACGGCGTGGGCATCGGGGCGACAGAGGGCGCTGGCCGCGAGAAGGAGGGCGGAAAACAGGGCGTCGCGCCGCGGATCGCGATTGTCTGCCCCCTCCCGAAGCCAAGCCCGCATCGCAAAGTAGGTTCCGCCGCTGGCCAACACCGCCATCAGCGTGGGCTCCAGGCCCGCCATCGACCAGAGGATGACCGAAGGACTCAGCGCCCAAAAAGCCGCCGCGAGCAGAGCCCAAATTCGGCCTTCTGCACCGCAGAGGAAGCGAGCCGTCACATAGGTAACCACCAGACCGACCTGGCCGAAGAGGCAGGACATGCCCTTGACCCACCGCAGCGGTTCCACGTCTAGCCAGAAGGCAGGAACGGTCAGAAGCACCCAGAGAAAGTTGGTGTAGCCCTCGAGTTTGTCGCCGTAGTTGAAGACCAATCCGTGGCCGAGGGCCAAGTTGCGCGCGTAGCGCATCGAGATGAAGGTGTCGTCCTTTACGTAGCCCGCATAGCGCCACTGCCAGTAGGCAAGAATGCAGGCCAAGGGCAAAAGAAGAACAAGCTCGCGACGTCTGAACACGGTGCGAGGGTATGCCTGAGAGAGCACCCCGCTGCAAGTGAAAGGAGCGCTCGCAACTCTGGGCGGCTGCTAGGCTTCAGGGGTGACGGAAGTGGTGGAATCCCTCGCCGTCGGGATGCTTGGCTGCAACTGCACCATCCTGACGGCCTCGAGTACACAAGATGCCGTGGTCGTGGATCCGGGCGATGAAGCACCGCGCATTCTCGAGATCCTCAAGGCTCACGGTCTCCACCTGCGCGCCATCCTCCACACCCACGCCCACTTCGACCACCTGCAGGCCACTGGGGCCTTGGCCCGCGAAACCGGAGCGCCGGTCTACCTGCACCGCGGCGACTTGCCGCTGTGGGAGAACATCGGCATGCAGACCGCCCTCTTTGGGTTTCCTACCCCCGAGCTACCGGCCCCCGACCACTTCCTCGAGGACGGACAGCGACTTGCAGTAGGGGCCGGCCAGGAACTGGCGGTCCTGCACACCCCTGGCCACACCCCCGGCAGCGTCTGCTTCCACGCCGAATCCGCAGCCCTCCTTCTGAGCGGGGACACGCTCTTTCGCATGGGGATCGGCCGAACCGATCTCTGGGGGGGCTCCTATCCGCAGATCATGGAGTCGATCAAGGAGCGAATCCTGTCCTTGCCCGGCGACACGCGGGTCATCCCGGGGCACGGCCCCCAAACGACGATCGCCGAAGAAGCGAGCGGCAACCCCTTCCTCGCGACGAGCTGAAGAATCCCTCTCATGGCTACATCGGCGGAGACGATTCGAGGCGCGACCGCCTCCCTTGCGTTCTTGGCACTTGCCGCTCTTCTCTTGCTCCTCACGGCCTGCAACCCGGGCAGAGGGCGTGCTTCCGACGACGACGACGACGACGCGGGCGACGACGACGCGGGCGACGACGATTCGGCAGCAGGGGACGACGACACGGGCGACGACGACACGGGCGACGACGACGCGGGCGACGACGACGCGGGCGACGACGACGCGGGCGATGACGACGCGGGCGATGACGACGGCGGCGATCCAAGTGGACCGGTCATTGGGGAGATTCGCCTCTGTGAAACCACGATCGTCTCTGCGGCCTACGCCTTCATCGAGGTCGACGTCACCGACGCAGATGGCGACCTCGACGCACCGATCACCTACTTCCTAATGATTGACAGCGGGGCGGCGCAGATCTTCTCCTTCGACGCCGACCTAGGGGCCGATGGACTCCTGAGCCACCTGGAACGCATCGACAACACGACCCTGCCCCGTGGAACCACCCACGACTTCTCCTTCCGCATCCTCGATGAACAAGGGAATGCGAGCGAATGGGTTACCCAAGGCTGGGCAGTTCCCGTGGACGAGTTCGGCGATCCCTGCTAGTTCGGGGCACTGTGACCTGGTCCCTCGGCCCCATTGCCATCCCCTCCGTCGCCGTCCTCGCCCCGATGGCGGGAACCACAGACCTGAATTTTCGCCTGCTGTGCCGTGAGTTCGGCGTGGGCTTCGTGACCACCGAGCTGGTCAGCGCCAGTTGCCTGCTACGCGGCCTCAACCATACCCTTCGGCTGCTGGAGACCTCAGAGCGGGAGCGTCCTGTCGGGATCCAGCTCTTCGGTTGGGAGCCCGAGATGCTGGCGGAAGCCGCCCGCTGGGTGGAGGCAAACACCGCATGCGACCTCATCGACCTGAACATGGGCTGTCCCGTGCCCAAGGTCGTGACCAAGGGCGCCGGGGCTGCACTGATGCGCCAGCCCGCGCTCGTTGAGCGCCTCGTTCGGGCGGTAGTGGACGCCGTCGACCTGCCGGTGACTGCGAAGACCCGCTCGGGCTGGAACGACCGGGAGATCAACGCGGTCGAGGTCAGTCAGGCGGTGGAACAAGCCGGCGGACTCGCCATCGCGGTTCACGCCCGCACCCGAACCCAGCGCCACGAGGGGCCGGTTAACTGGGACCTACTGGCAGAAATCAAAGCAGCGGTCTCTATTCCCGTCATTGGCAACGGCGGCATCAAGTCGGCGGCCGACGCGCTGGCAATGCGGGAAGCCACCGGCGTGGACGCAGCGATGATTGGGCGAGGTGCGATTGGAAATCCCTGGATCTTTCGACAAGTCGACCAAGCCTGGCG
>CAZQTQ010000001.1:0-45099 GCA_964596025.1 uncultured Rickettsiales bacterium | reverse complement strand
GAAGGCGCGGGGCTGCTACGCACCTCTGCGCAGCACACTTCCCCCTCTCTCTCCGGCCGCTTGGACCTCCGCATTTACCGGCCTGAACCCGGGGCGCCACGGGATCTGGGACTTCGGACACCGTGTGCCCGGTACCTACCGGGTCGAGATGACCGACGCCTGCCGTCGCCACGGGGCCACGCTCTGGGACATTGCCGCCGAGGGGGGCCTGCGCTCCGTGGTTCTCAACGTGCCGCTGACCCATCCTTCGCTCGCAGTTCCTGGCTGCGTTTTCGTGCCGGGACTGGGAGCTTCCTCGCTCGAGAAGGGCTGCCATCCCGCCAGCCTTGGACCGCTCTTGCAGCGTGAGGTGCCGTCCTACCGTATCGACGTCAACGCCTACGAGTTTGCGGAGCCCCAGGCCTTTCTCGATGCCACTTTGGCCATGGTCGATGCGCGAGCCCGGGTGGCTGAGGTCTTGCTTCGCCGCGAGAAACCGGACCTGTTCGTCGGGGTCTTTGTCGCGCCCGATCGAGCACAGCATGCCTTCTGGAAGCAGAGTGCCTTCCCCTGGGAGGACCCCGGCCGCGCAAAGTGGCGCTTCTCCGATGCGGTGAAGGCCGTGTACCAGAAGCTCGACGAAGCGCTGGGCCGGCTGGTGCACGTCGCCGGTTCCGAGGCTACGGTCGTCGTCGTTTCGGATCACGGCTTCGGCGACTTGGATGGCGACCTCTACCTCAACGCGGTGCTCGAGGACCTGGGATTGCTCACGGTGGATCGTCCGCCAGGGGTCGCTCCGGAAGTCAGTCACGGTGGACTGTGGGGACTCCTGTCGGGGCTCCGTCGACGCCTCTCGCGGGGCGGTCTCCGGCCGGCCCCTCGCTCCGCCGATGTGCCTGCGGCCATCTTCGGTGACATCGTCTGGGAAGAGACCCGGGCTTACTCCCGCGGTCTTCTGGGAAACATCTGGCTTAACTTGCGGGGGCGGGAGCCTTTGGGACAAGTCGAGCCTGGCCCGGAGGCGGAGGCCCTGCTGGCTGCGATTACCCAAGGCCTGCTGGCCCTGCGGGATCCGCGGGACGGCCGGACTCAGCTCATCGACTCTGTGCTGCGGGGCGACCAGCTCTTCTGGGGAGCTCAGGCCGAACAAGCCCCGGACCTCATCGTCGTACCCCATGAGTACCGCTGGATGACGCGGGCCGGATGCGAGATCGGCCCGCCTGGGGTGCTGGTGGCGCCACCAGCGGTGGACCACACCGGCAACCACCGCATGAACGGCATCGTGGTCGCGGGTGGCCCCGGCATTGGCGCACATGAGGGCCTGCCGATCCAGCGGCTCTTGGATCTGTGCCCCACAAGCCTGGCCCTGCTGGGCATGGAGGTGCCGCGGGGGCTGGACGGCAGGCCCATGGAGGCGCTCTTGTCCTGCGAGGTGGCTTGGACGGACGATCTACCCTGGCGGGAGCCTTGGGCGGCGGACTCGGACGGGGCGGACCGGACTGCAGCGTCGGGTTCAGAC
This sequence comes from uncultured Rickettsiales bacterium, assembly GCA_964596025.1. Lineage (GTDB taxonomy): Bacteria > Myxococcota_A > UBA796 > UBA9615 > UBA9615 > CAZQTQ01. Next base: position 43,601 of record CAZQTQ010000001.1, on the reverse strand, counting down.
CCCAGGGGCCTCGAAGAGCAGCTACGCGGCTTGGGTTACCTCAGCGACTAGGAGCTAGGGAACTTCAACCAGGTTGCCGTTGGTGGTGATGTTCCAGACCATGTCCTGGATCTCTACGTTGATGCAGTCGCCGGTCCCGCTGGGACAGACAAAGCAGCTCAGGACGAAACCGCAGTAGGAGCTGTAGGCGGTGACGTCGAGCGCACCCACAAAGGTACCGTTGATGACCTGCTGAGCGTCGCCGGTGAAGTCGCCGCCGAGGATGGCCTCTTCTGCCGCCATCGTGCCGTCGGTGACCGACACCGAAATGTCGGCCGGACCGACGTCGAAGTGTGGTGGAACGTAGGTACCGGCGGTGGTCTCGGTCATGTTGACGGTGGGGGCGGTCATGTCTTGCACGCAGGTGTCGTCGACCGCGACCCCCAGCAGCATCAGGATTTCGTTGGCCCCCAAGCTGATGGCGGTGGGGTTCAGCAGCAGCGGCTGTTCGCCCAGGGTGATGCCGATCATGGAAAGCAGGCTCTCGAGGTTGGAGGGGTCGACGATGTTGGCGGTAGTCCAGTCGAGGCAGTAGCTCTCGCCGACGAAGGCATCGCCCGGATCCTCGCCCCCGGTGTCGTCGTCATCTCCGGCGGTGTCGTCGTCATCTCCGGCGGTGTCGTCGTCATCTCCGGCGGTGTCGTCGTCATCTCCGGTGGTGTCGTCGTCCCCGGTCGCGTCGTCGTCCCCGGTCGCGTCGTCGTCACCGGCGGCGTCGTCGTCACCGGCTGCGTCGTCGTCACCTGCCGCATCGTCGTCTCCCGCGGTGGAGTCGTCGTCGTCGTCGTCGCTGCTGAGTCTCCCCCGGCTGTTGCAGCCGGTGGCGAGCTGGAGTAGGGCCGAGAGGAGCGCGATCGTCGTCGAGAGCTTCATGCGGTCGGTTTCCTGAGGGTTCGTCTTGGACATCCGGAGCTAAGCCAAAGATAGGGCCGGCGCAGCCTATAGCACGCAATTCTCGCTCCCAACAGACAAAGAAGGGCGCAGGTCTCGCCGTTTCTCACCGGCTACAATGCGAGGTCGGTGTTCCCATGAAGGTGCTTTTGGCGAATCCGCCCTGGCTGCGATCGGGGTGGTATGGAGTCCGCGCGGGGTCCCGCTGGCCTCACATGGAGCGCAGCGAGTCGCCCTACATGCCCTTCCCCTTCCTCATGGGCTACGCCGCTGCCGTACTCGAAGAGGACGGGGTCGAGGTGGGGGTGATCGACGCCTGCGCCGAACGCATGGACCGGGCAGCCTTTGTCGAGCGCTTTGCGTCGCAGGCGCCCGCCATCTGCGTACTCGAGGTCAGCACCCCGTCAATGAGTGAAGATCTACAGACCGTCTCGGCCCTGCGCTCCGCCGGCTACCAGGGGCAGCTCCTCTTGGCTGGGCTCCACAAGCCGCTGTTCGGGCCGGGCTTCCTTGCCCGACACCCGGAGATCGACGGCACCTTGGTCGGTGAATATGAGGAGACGCTCCGCTCGTTCGTTCGTTCGGGCGGCGCGCCCGATGAGGCGGTTCCAGGGCTCATCCTCCGGCGCGGCGATGCCGTCCTTGACGGGGGCCGCAAGAAGTCCCAGCAGGGCTTGGACTCTCTGCCCTGGCCGGCCCGTCACCTCTTTCCCATGGACTGCTACCACGACCTGCCGGGCGGGATCCCCGCCCCTTCGGTGCAGATGTGGGCGAGTCGGGGCTGCTCCTTTACGTGCAGCTTCTGCGCTTGGCCGCAGATCCTCTACGCCGACAACCTCTACCGCACGCGCAGACCCCTGGCAGTGGCAGACGAAATGCTCGCCATGGCAGAGCAAGGCTACGAATCGGTCTACTTCGACGACGACACCTTCAACCTGGGGAAGGGGCGGACCGCAGCCATCGCCAAGGCCTTTTCCAAGCGGGGTGTTGACCTTCCCTGGGCCTTCATGGGGCGCGCGGACACCTGTGACCCCGCCCAGCTCGCAGATCTGCGGGCTACCGGTCTGCAGGCGGTGAAGTTTGGGGTCGAGAGCGCGGACACGGCTCGCCTGAAGCAAATCGGGAAGAACCTGGACGTGGACAAGGTGCGGCGGTCGGTGGCGACGGCTCAAGACCTGGGCATCAAGGTGCACCTCACCTTTATGTTCGGCCTGCCGGGAGAGACTCTGGAGACGATGCAGCGAACCCTGGATCTGGCCTACGAGTTGGACCCCGATTCTGCTCAGTTTACGGTCGCCGTCCCCTTCCCCGGGAGCCGTCTGCACGAGGAGTTGGAGCAGGACGGGAGGCTGGACGACATCGACTTCTCAGATCTCGACGGCTACCGCACGGGTGTCGTCAGCACCGCGGCGCTGGACGCTGAGCAGATTGTGTCCTTCGTGCATGGAGTGCACCGGCGCTGGGAGACCCGGGAACGCCCGACGACCGCAGCTCCGCGAATTCCCGTCTCGGAGATCGGCGGCGCAGGCCTGTGTGCGGCCCTCCTGGCGCCGGCTGGAAGCGGCGCCTGGCTCGAGGAGGCCCTTTGCCGCCTTGTTGCGGAGGACGGACCGCCCCGGGAGATCGTGGTGGTGGCCGATGCAAGCGATTCCGAGCTCGCGCCGTCCGCCGCCCGGGCCTGCTCATGGGCCACTCTCGTCGATGCCCAGCCGGGCGCGTCCTTTGCGCGTTATGCCAACGCCGTTCCCGAGGCCTGTACCGCCTCGTGGATTGCCTACTTCCAGCCTGGAGCCCGAGTACAAACCGGCTGGCTCAAGGCGAGCACCTTGGCCGTCGAACAGCACCCACAGGCAGGGGCTTTGGCCTTCCCCTTGGTCGCTTCGGGTGGGCCGGTGGGTTCTTCGGCGCTCTCGATGGCGCGGTGGGGGCGGGTCCTGCCGGGCAAGGACGCGGCCGCCGCAGTCTTCGGTCCCTTTGGCGTCTCACTTGCAGCCGGGCTGTTCCGTCGGGATCTTCTGGAAGAGGCGGCGGGCTTCGATCCCCGCCTTCCCGGCGAGCTGGCGGCGGCCGATCTGGCCTTGCGCGGACGGCTGCTCGGTTACGGCACTGGGCTGTGTTCTGGGGCGCAGGTTGAGGTCGACGCCGATTGGCCGCTGCTCGCCGAGCGGGCTCCGGGCGAGGGCGCGGAGGCGGTTCGGGCCTGGGCCGAGGGGCGCGTGCACCTGCTCCTCAAGTCGATGCCGAGGGAAGTGCTGGAGGAGACGGCACACCTCGTGCCGCTAGAGCTTGCCGCCGATCTCTACCGCGCCCTGCGCGACGGGCGGCACCCGACCGCGCTGGTCCAGGGGCTGCTTGCGGGGGCCCGGGGCTACCGAAGCTCTCTTGAGGAGCGCCAGCGGTGCCTGGGGCGAAGACGGGTTGGCCCGGAGATGTTGGGCGCGGCCTTCCGGGCCGCCGAAGAGGACATGCGCCACTGCCGCTGGCAGCGGGTCCTGGGGTGGTTGGCCCCGTGAGCCGCGTTGTGGTGGTGGGGAGCCGGCTTTGTAGGTTCCCACCTCGTGCGGGCCTTGGTGGGGGAGGGGCACGACGACGTCGTTTTGTGCGACCTCAGTCGCTTGAGCTCCACTGAGAGGCTCGAAGGTCTCTGTGGGCTGCCGGGGGACCGCATGCAGGTGGAATCGCTCCTGGGCTGGCGGTCCTCGACCTCGCCCGAAGAGGGCCTGGCGCACTTGCTATAGTCCGGCGCCCTTACCCCTGTGCTGCACTCGGAGGTCTCTGTGTTCCGATCCGCCTACCGGGCTCTTTCCGCCTTGGCTCTTGGCCTTCTCCTCGCGACGCCCGCGGCACACGCGGCCGACTACAGTGTGGACGGAGCCCACAGCGTCGTTGCCTTCAAGATCCGCCACATGATGGTGTCCTGGGTGCGAGGGACCTTCGGCTCGATCTCCGGCACGGTGTCCATCGATCCCAAGGCTCCGGAGGCCACGAAGGTCGCGATAGAGATCGCCGTCGACAGCATCCAGACGCACAACGCAAAGCGGGACAAGCACCTGCTGGCGGAAGACTTCTTTGACGCGGCCCAGTTCCCGACTATGCGGTTCGAGTCGACTGGCGTGAAGAATGTGACCAGTAGCGGCTTCGAACTTGTGGGCAAGCTGAGTCTGCACGGCACGACCAAGGAAGTGACCGCTGCTGTCGAGGGCCCTGCGCCCGAGGTAGCGAGCCCTTGGGGAGGCTTCAAGAGCGGCGCTTCGGCGACCTTCGTCGTAGACCGCACCGATTTTGGGATGAGCTACAGCAAGACCCTGGATTCCGGTGGACTGGTGGTTGGGAACGAGGTGCACATCACGGTTGAGCTGGAGCTCAATCGGAAGTAGCGCCCCCGGCTGCCTCGCCCCGCGCCTCCGGCTTGAACTCGTCGGTGGCCTGCACCACGGCGGACATTCCCAACTCCTGAACCTTCTCCTGCATCCGGGCGTGCCGCTCGATGCGCAGGGCCAAGGTGTTGCTTCCGTCTGTGGTCTCCCATTCGTGGAAGCGCCCGTTGGGCGGAAGGGTAATGCCGAAGCGCTTGTGCTCGGTCCACAGAGGCGATCCTGGGACCACGGCACAGATGCTCAGCGAGGTCACCCGGTCGATGACTGCACGGTGCTCCTCGAGGGCGTCGAGGGTCTTCTGAAACTGCTCCTCTGTCTCGCCGGGGAAACCGCAGATCAAGTTGATGCCGGTGGTGATGCCCGCGGCCTTGGTGATGCGAAGCGCCTCGACGGCCACGTCCTGGCCGTAGCCCTTGCGCATCACCGCCAAGACCTGGTCGTCGAAGGACTCCAGGCCGTAGGTCAGGTCCGTGCAGCCGGCGCGGGCCATCTTGTCGAGCAACCAGGGACGCTTGTTCATGACCCGGTGAGCGGTCATCTGGCCGTCCCACACCAGCTCGACCTGGTTCTCGAGCAACACGTCGCAAAACGCGTCGAGGTGCTTGAGGTCCCCGTTGAGGATGAGATCGTTCCAGGTGATTCCCCCAATCCAGTAGCGCTCCTTGTACAGGGCGATGGCTTGGAGCATTTTCTCGAAACCGAGGGCCCGGTAGGCTCCCTGGTCGGGCTTGTCCGAGCAGAAGGCGCAGGACCGAAAGCAGCCCCGTCCCATGATGAGTGCGATGTGATCGCGGCCGAGGTACTTGCAGAGATCGTAGCCTTCAAAGCTCGGGTGTTCGAATTCGTCGGGCCCGACGGGGTGGCTGAGGCAGGGAGGACAGTCCGGATCCGCATCCCGGTCTTTCCAGATCTTCAAGCTCTGGGGGAAGTCCCTGCGGTCGAGGGTGTCGGGTGTAATCCGATTGTCGAGGACCAGTCGGAGTGCCTCCTCCCCCGCTCCCACGACGAAGAGGTCCACCGTGCCGCGGGGGAACTGGGCCCGAAACTCGGGGAAGGCCACGCCGGGTCCCCCGACCAACACGATCTTCTCCGGAGCGTCCCTGCGTAGGCGGTCGATGACGAGCTTGGCGAAGGCGATGCCCTCCATCGTCAGCGAGAAGCCGACATAGGGCGTGTCCTCCTCGATGATGCGTCGGGCGACTACGTCACATTCGTGGTTGAAGATCTCGGCCACCTTGTCCGCCGTGAACCAGAAGACGGCTGCTTCCATATCCCACAGGTCCTCTTGGTCCATGCGGAAGCGGAGGAAGGTGTCGATGTTGCAGTCCCAGACCGTGGCTTTGTGCCCATTTCGGTTGAGATAGGACGCGAGGTAGCCGATGCCGAGGGGCGGCAGGCGAGTGTCCCAGGGCGGGGTCTTGACGAGAAAGATGGACGCCGCTTGGGAGGGGGCTTCGGCCGCCTTGGGTGTAGGTTGCTCCTCGGCTCCGCGCAGTCGGTCCACTGCGGCGCGCACCCAGCGTCCTGGTCTTCGGGATCCCACGGAACGAGCATAGCCGGTAGGGGGATTGGTCGGTTTGGCTGAAGCCCAGGGAGGGGGCTGCCTCCTTGGCTCAGTACCCTCCGAAGATCCAGGTCTCGGACTCGGGCTCCTGCATCGGCTGAACTATGCGGAATCCGGCGACGTCGAGCCAGACCATGTTGCGGTCGTTGACGACTGCGCCGGTGCCAAAGGCGCTTTCCAAGCCACGGAGACCCGTCAGGGCGCGACGGATGTCCTCGTTTCGGAGCGTGGGGGCCGACTCGATCGCTGCTGCCGCCAGGATGACGGCGTCGTAGCCTACCCCGGCTGCGAACTGGGGCCGGGCTTGGTAGCGGGCGTGGAAGAGGCCTTCGAAGTTCTCGGCGAGGGGCGGCCGGTTGACCCAGTGGACCCGGTGCTTGCTCTGGCCTGCCGCCCGGATCACGGTCGGGAACATTGCCCAGTCGATAAACGTGACGTGAACGGCGGCAAAGGACTGGCGATCTAAGAGATCGGCGACCGCCTCGGCTGGGGCAGCGGGGCCTACGACAAAGATGTGGTCGGCCTTGTGCGCCTTGACCAGCTCTTCGGCGGCTCGCGACCAGGCCTGCGGTTTGTCGGGATTCAGGGGGCGGGTTGAGAGGACTCGGCCCCCTTCTGCTTCGAAGGTGGTCTTGAAGGAGCGGGCCAGGCTCTCGCCAAAGACGTGGCCGACGTGCAGGACGATGGCTCGGGCGTGACCGAGATCGATGCGTGCGTGGCGGGCGCCGAGGTGGCCCATCTCGGTTGAGGGTTGGGCTACGGCAAATGTTGTCTCGCCCCAACTGGTAGGAAGGGCCGCGCCGACGTCAGGGACCAGCACAATGCCGTCGTGGGCCGCAGCTACCGGCATCAGGGCGGTGACGGCAGCCGGATGCACCGGGCCGATGAGGATGGAGAACCCTTCGTTGAAGCAGCGGTGGTAGGCGGCGACCGCACCCGCTTCGGTGGACCGTGTGTCTCGTTCCACCCACTCGATCCGCCGGGTCCGCCAGCTCTCCCGTCCGATGCGGGCCTGAGCCAAGGCCATGCCGCGGCGCATCTCGGCTGCGTCGTCCTTGGCGGCTCCAGCCGAGGGAAGCATGAGGCAGACCCGTGCCAATTCTTGAGTTGCGGGGGCTGCGGCAGGGAGGGGAGTTGGCGAGCTTACGCTGGACTGGACTCCGTTGCTGGCAGTTCCGGGCTGGCTGCCGCTGGCTGCGGCCGATCTGGAGTCGGTGCTTCCGGATGCCGGCGGGGGCGTGCCGCCGGGATTGGACGGTGAGGGTGCGGGATCGAGGGACGGGAAGGGCGGCGGGCTGGTCCCCTCGTCGGGCGGACAGCCCGCGAGGACCAGCCCTAAGAGCAGAAGGACCCAATAGCAGCGGTGTTTGGTCGGCAAGGAGAGAGCCTTCGGGGGAGGGCCCGGCCCGGGCAGCCCGGTGAATCGGCCAACTATAGCAGCCAGGTCCGTAGTGCAGAGACTGCTACCCTCACCCTGTGTGAACGAGGGACAGGACAGGCCAGCGCTTGATGAACAGCGAGGCGGTCGGAGCCCCCGGTGGCTGCGGTCGTTGGGCGGGCTCGCGCTCGCCATTTGTGCGTGGCTGGGGGGGGGTCTCGTTTTTGCCTGGGACCTGCCTGGCGCCTCTCGGTTGCTGTGGTGGGCCTTCCAGGCGGCCATGCTGCCCAAGCTGCTGGTCGACGCGGGTCACCCAGCGGTCGTGGCGGCTCCTCTGATCCTTGGGGTCGCGGCCCTGCTCGGTCTCCGCGATGCGCGGCTCGAGCGACTGGTCGATGTTCTGCTCGCTGCCGGGGTCGTTCTCCCGCTTGGGGTGGTCTTGGCGATCGGCGGCCTCATGGAGCGCGCGACCTTCTCCGGCCTCCTCGTCGCCTTCTTTGTACTTGGCCGCAGTGGCTCGGTTCTGCCGAGGTTCTGGGCATCTTTGCGCCCCCGCCTGCGGATGGTGCTGTGGTCCGCCTCGGTCGCGGCGCTGATTGTCGCCCTGCGCTACCTCCACCTTCTTCTCATGACCGAGCCCGGCTACCCGCTTCTGACCGCTCTGGGGCGATGGACGCGGGCCGGACACCTTCCCCTGAATGTCCTCTTCTTCGCCACAGTTCTTCTTGGAGCCGCGCTCCTCCTGGGCCGGGGCCTGAGCCATCGCGGCGGTCCGGCTGCGCTCGCCATGGCCGTCGGGCCGGCTCTTTCCTTGGGCGTGGCGGCGATCCTGGGAATGCGGTTGTTCTTGGGTGACGACGCTCCTGTCGGTCTCGCCCTTGCCGTCTTGGCGTTGGGGACTCTCGCTGCCGACGTCCTGGGCCCCTGGCTCCTTGCCCGCCCGTCGGGACCCTATCCGCTCAGCCAGTTCGCGCTCCGGGCTGCGCTCCTGCCAGTGGTCTTGGGTGGGGTTCTGATCGGCCAGGCCTACGCCGGTCGGATGCTCTTGTGTCCTCCGCTGGACCCCGCGGGTCCTTTGGAGCGCATCGCGAATGTGCCCGAGGCCTTTCGGGTGGAGCTGGGGCGGGACGGCGGGCTCGCGCTTCTCTCGCTGCGGCAGACCGCCGAGTTGGCTCGGATTCGCTTGCAGCCGGCGGTGGGCGAGGCGGAACGGGTTCCGCCGGGGCCCGCCGCCTCTCATCCTGGGGGGACTGGGGGACCGGCCAGCGAGCTGCTCGGTCCTCCCGAAGAAATTCTCTACGACCCGGTTCGGGACCGTTTCCTTGCCGTCCTCGTCACCCCGCAGGACTTCGACGGCAGCGGGCGGGGCCTCTCGGCTGCTGGGGCCTGCGAGGAGGCGGGCGACTTCGGCTCGGTGGTGGTGGAAGTCGACGCCGAAGGCGCTGCGGTTCAGCGGGCCTTCGTACTCGATGGGTTGTGCTGGGTCTCGCGTCTGGGCTGGGATCCGGTCGGCCAGCAGGCCCTCTTGGGCTGGGAGTACCGACCGGGCCTGAACACCCTGCGGGAGGGACCCGATTCGACGGAGCAGTGGCCCGTCCCCGAGGCCGTGGGCGATATCTCGGGCATTGCGGTGGATCCACGGCCCGAGCGCGACCGCTTCTATGTGGTCTCGCTGTGGGAGAGCGACGCCTTGACCCGACTGCGCCGCTCCGACAGAAGTGTTGATGGGGCGGTGCGGTTGGGGGGCTTCAACTACGACGTGGTTCTCGATGCCGATCGGGAACTGCTCTACGTTCCGGCCTACTACGCCTCCCGTATTCACGTGGTGGACGCTCAGACGCTGCGCAAGACGGGGAGCCTCCCCACAGGGCTCGGGGCGCGAGCGGTAGCCCTTGCCCCTTCCGACGGCGTCCTCTTGGGAAGCAGTGTCTATGACGGTCAACTGCGGGCTTGGGACTTGGAGACGCACGAGCAGGTCGCGGCCCTTCATGTCGGTGGCCACGTCAAAGACATCGCCGTGGATCCGCGGCGAAGCCAGGCCGTGTTTTGGAGCCAGTGCGGCTTGATGCGGCTGGATCTCGGGACGTGGCTAGGGAGAGGGCGGTGAGGGTAGGCATGGACCCCCGCCCGCTGCGACTGCTCCTTCTCGCGGGGGCGGCTGCGCTTGTGGGCCACAGCGCCGGGCTTGGCTTTCAACCCGGCTTGGCGACGGTCGAAGGCTGGCTCTGGACGGCTGTCCTCGACTGGGCGCAGCAGATCGACGACCAGCCGGTGGTCTCGGCCGGTCTCCTCCTCGCCTGTGTCCTCGGCCTCATAGTTGGTGCTCGACGGCTCCCTGAGACCCCCTGGGCTCAGCCCCTTTCCCGCCTCTGCTCCGGCTTGCTCGGCGCTCTGCAGTGGGGGTCCGTCCTGGGCTTGGTCGCAGTCGGGCTTCTCATCCGGCCGCTGTGGCTCATCGTGCTGCTTGGCCTGGGCGTTCTGTGGCCCAGGGTCTCCCCCCTGCCAACCCGGCCCGACTCAGGCTCGCAGCGTCTCTGGCTCGTAGCTACGGTCGGCGCGGCCTTTGGCCTGCCATGGCTGCTGCGTGTGTTTCTCTTCGGCGATGCGCACAGTCTTCCTTGGTACCCCGGAGATTGCCCTCCGGGACCGCCGATTGTTCTCTGGGCCGTACTTCCGCTGGCGGGCTGTCTCGGCCTCCTCCTCTCCGCCCAAGCCCTGCGTTCCGGGCTCAGGCGACGGGTCCTCGTCCTTCTGTCGGTCGCCGCACTGCTTGGAATGGGTCGGGGCCTTGTGCTCGGCTGGGAGGTGGGCGCGGCCTCGGCTGGCTTGCTTGTCCTCGGCCTGTCCGGAATCGCGCGCCTGCGAGACCTGAGCTTCCCCGCTCTTCCCCGCCTCGACGAGGGGCTCGCCTCGGGGGGGCTGTCTTGGGCGGCAGCCGGTCTTGCCTCTGCTGCTGCCCTTTCGCTCGCCGTCGTCGCGGACTTTCAAGCTGCCCCCGATCGGGACGCTGCCGGAGTAGAGCTTGTGGCCGATCATTGCTCACCGGCCACGATGGCCCTGGGCCCCGGGGGCTTGCTCGCTCTGACTGAGCCGGATCCGCCCTTTGTGGAGGTCTATCCCCTGGACGCCGCCGAGAGCGAGCCTTTCCCCCTGCGGTCGCCTCCGACCGATGGCCTCGCCTCCTTCCTCGTCGCCACCGCCCAGAGCGGGCGCTTCTGGGCTTTTGCGCCCGGTGATGCGGCGGACGGGTCAATGGGCCTGGATCCCAGCCACACCCAGCCGCTGCTCGTCGACACCGGAAGCGGTCAGATCCGCCCGGGTCCCTCGCCGATCCCGTGCCGGGTCCGGGGCGTGGCGGAGGATCGAAGCCGTGGCCGCGCGCTTGCGAACTGCGAGGGCAGCCACCGAGTCTATGCCTTGGACCTTCACAGTGGTGCGGTGGAGGACCTCTTCGGCCTCGCCTTCGATACTGCCTTGGCGCCGCTCGGCGATCGCTGGGACGAGGCCCCTGGCCTGTGGTTGGAAGGAGACCTCCTCTACTCGCTGCACGAGCAGTGGGGGACTTCGCTCCTCGCCATCGATCCCAGCAACGGGCTGGTTCGGGAGGACCGTGCGGTGGGGTCGGGGATAGCCTCTCTCCTCTTGGATTCGGTGAACCAGCGCTTGCTGGCTTTCCGTCCCCGAAGTTCGTCCATCCTGGTCCTCGACGCAGCCAGCCTGTCGGTGCTTGGCTTGTGGCGGGTTGGCTTTGGGGTTCGGGCGGGCGTAGTGCTCTCTCTCCCGGGGCAGGACCTGCTCGCGACGGCCTCGTTGCTCGAGCCAGCGGTGAACTTCCGTCGCTTGGACACGGGCGAGTCCGTCTTGCGGCTGCGCTTGGGCGGCCAGGTACGGTCGCTGCTGGCGGAGAACTCCTCGACGCTGCTCCTCGCCGGGCCCAACGGGACCTTCCGTGTCGATGCACAGGCGCTGTTCGAAGACCTCGATCAGTAGCCGGCGAAGTCGAGGCCCCCTGTCCCCTCGGAAACGACGCGGACCCTTCGGTATCCGGCGACGTTCTCGTAGACCACGCCAAAGCCGCTTACCAGGGCTGCGGTCCCGAAGGCGGAGCGCATTCCGCGGGTGGAGCGCAGCGCCTGCGCCAAGTCCTTGGGCGCCGGGCTGGGAGAGCCCTGGGCGGCCGAGGCGGCTAGGAGGACCGCATCGTAGGCGGCGGCGGCCGCAGGGGTCGGGGGCTGCCCAAATCGCTCGACGAAGCGGGTGGCGAAGGCCTCGGCAACCGGGGCGCGGCTGAGCCACTGGAGTCGCGGGGCCAAGGCCTCCCTGCCTTCCAGTTGCTTCCGGTCCATCGACCAATCGCTCAGCCAGATCTGCGTCTTGGCCAGGGCCGGGCTCGCCTGGACCGCGTCCAAGCTCACTCGCGCCGCGTCCGGCGGTGCGACGACAAAGAGGTGTTCGGGACTGCTCCTGGCGATCTGCGCTACCGCGTCGGTCCAGCTTTGGAGCGCCTCTGGCCGAGCTGTGTGGAGGGAGACCTGCGCTCCTTCCGCGGCTCGGAAGCGGGCCTCGAAGGCCGAGGCCAACGAGAGACCGAAGGCCCCGTCGATGTGGAGAACTGCGGCTCGGGTCGCTCCTTCGCTCAGCGCCTGGGATGCTGCCTCTTCCGCCATCGACGTGGCCGGAGGGCTGACAGCGAACTGCAGGCTGCCCCATCCCTCGGTTCCCGCCCCACCCAGGTCGGGGACGATGTGGACGGCTTCGTGGGCGGCAGCAACCGGGATGAGGGCAGAGACGGCTCCGGGGTGGGTGGGGCCGATGACAATGCCAGCGCCGGCGTCGTAGCACCTGTGCCAGCCCGCGACCGCCCCCTCTTCGCTGGAAGCCGAGTCCTGTTCAATCCAGTGGAGGCGGCGGATCCGCCAGGTCTCGCCGTCGATCTGTTCGCGGGCCAAGGTGGTGCCCTGTCGCATCGCCTCCCCTTCGGATGCTGCCTCGCCGGTCTGCGGGAGGAGGAGGCAAACCTGAATGGTATCGCCGAGCCTGTCGACGGTCCCCGGCGCTCGGGCTGAGGCTTCGGTCGGTGTCGCTGGGGACCCTCTTCCACCGGCGTTGGCAGCAGTGCCGGGGACGGTGACTACCGGGACCTCGGGTACGGGCTCGAGGTCGTCGGCGCAGCTAGAGAGCAAGAGGAGGAGCGCGAGGGCTGCGGAAGGAGGGGCGAGCCTCCGGGGGCGCCAGAGGAGGAAGAGGGCAAAGAGGGCGGCCAGGCCGGAGAGAGCCGAGCCCCAGCACAGGGACTGCGGCCGGTAGCGGAGTTCGACTGGAGTGTCCCAGGCGCCGTCGGTCTCGATGGCGAGAAGGCCTTGGTGTTCGATGAACTGAAGGGGCAAGTCGACCTCCCAGTTGGGGTCGTAGTTCTGATTGACGACGACCCGTGCGGCCTCCCCCACCTCTAGGGGAAAGCGGAAGCGGTTGGGTAGGGCCTCGAGTGGCCCCACGCGGCCCGCGCCGCCCACGATCCATACCTCCCCGCGGTAGCTGCGGTTGAGGGTCCGGCTGCCGTTGGCCCGTACGTGAAAGGCCCCCTCGGCCCGCATGCCCCCTTCGGGTGGCAAGTCTTCGGGATCGTAGATCACCCCCACCCCCTCGATGGGGCTGGTGTAGCGGGCGACGTTGAAGGAGTCGGCGCCGGGATGGGGCGGCCCGATGAGCCGGATCTGGTGGAAGGGGCCGGCGGTGCTTCGGGGAGCGTCGGCCGCGAAGGTCTCGCCGTAGAGGTGGCCCGAGCGCAGGGCGCTGGGAAGCAGAGTGAGGAGGACCAAAGTGGCCAATGCAGTGTCTGGAAGGCGGTCCCGCAGCTTCCATCGATTGAGTAACTCCTCGGCGCCCAATCCTCCGAGGAGGCAGGTCCAGAGCAGGACGAAGTAGCCCACGTAGCGGGCCGTCTCGCGCATGGAATCAAATAGGGGAAGGGGGCGGAGCAGCGCAAAGAGACTGGCCTGGGTGCCGTCGCCGGGCATCCAGGCGAGGCCTAAGGTGATGGTGAGCAGGGCCACCAGTCCTCGCCCCCGCGTCCAACGGAAGGCAGCGACTGCGGCCAACAGGACGACCACAGCGGGGAGACCTACGGCGTCGTACTCGGGGACCAGCGGAAGGCCGTCTTCGGTATAGCGACCCACCGGCTCCGCGATCTGGAAGATCCCCAGGAGGATCCCCTCGAGCGCCTCGAACGGGTGGGCTAGCGGGCCTTCGGGGCCCACGGCTCGCCCGCCGCGGGCCCGGACGAACTCGAGCATAGGCAGCCATTTGACCGCGCCCAGGGCCGCAGTTGCCCCCAGGATCGTGGCCGCTGCCTGCAGCCTGCGCCTCCGGTGGCCGCTGTCCACTGCGGCCCACAGGAGGATCTGGAGGGCGGCAAAGGCCAAGGCGAGCTGAAGCTGGGCTGCGAGGCAGCACAGCGCAAAGGCTCCGAGGACAGCGATCCGGAGGCCATGCCGTCGATCTTCGGCCTCCGCCGCCTCGTGCACGCAGACCAGGACCCAGGGTAGGGGGGCGAGGAAGGCGCTCTCGTAGAAGCCGACGGCGACGCGGGAGGGCATCCATCCGGCGACCGCGAAGGACAGTCCGGCGACTGCAGCCGCGCCGAGAGAGAGCCTCAGCCAACGCCGACCCAGGGCGAAGACCCCGAGCGCGCCGAGGACCGTGAGAAGGAGGATGTTGGCCTTCATCCCCACCGCTTCTCCCAGGGCGAGCGGCAGGAGGAAAAAGGGGGAGAGGGTTCCGTCGCTGGGGTGGGCGAGGGCGGGGAGGCCTCCCTCGAGCAAGGGATTCCACAAGGGAAGGACGCCGTCTTCGAGCAGACGCTGCCGGGCAAACCAGTGGTGCTTGGCGGCCTCAAGCCAGTCCGAGGCTCGGTAGCTGTCTCGGTGCACAATGGCGGAGGCATTCCGGAAGAGGGGGGCGGTGGTGGCTGCAGCCGCCACGGCGATGGCTGCGGGCCAAACCCAGGCGCGCGGCCGGCTCATCGCGTGACTCCTGGCGTGATGCGGAAGATTCCGCAGTCGCTAGCGACCAGTGCACGCCCCATGGCATCCAAGACGAGGTGGCGGGGGGCGCCACAAACCGGGTGGGCCCGGGGTGCGGAGGACCCATCGGTCGCAACCTCCCACACGGTCCCCGACAGAGAGGCAGCAGCCCAAAGGAGTCCCTGCTTTGCGTCGACCTGGAGGTCGCGAAGGCCAGGAGACAGGCGAATCATGGTCTTGATCGAGAGGTCCTTCGGATCGATGCCGAGGACCACACCTTCCAAGAACCGCGCGAGCCATAGGCGACTTCCGCCGGTCTCGCCCGGTGAGGGGGCGGGGAGCCTCTCTCGCTCCAGCCCCCAGCTGAGCGGACCGACCCGTCGCCGCGCGCGAACCTCCCCGGTGGGCCAAGCGAAGGCGGCGAGCCAGGGATGACCCCAGAGCTGCAGGCCGAAGAGCCGGCTGCCGTCTTCGGAGAAGGCGGCATCTTCCAGGCCCCGCGGAACGGGGACTGTCCCCACGACCCGGCCGGTTGAGGGAGCGAATCGGACGGCGGCGCCCGAGGATTCGCAGCCGACCAAGACCTCGCCGGCCGCGCCGCCGACGGCGACGAGCGCCGCATCCGGTAGGAGGAGCCAGCTCGTCGGGTTGCAGTTTCCGAGCTGTACGAAGGCCCCGGGGCCGTCCATGGGGTGGATCGCCAGCAGCCCATGGCCCCCGTCGGCCTGGACCACTGCAACCCAGAACTGGCCCCCGGCTGGTCCGTAAACCGCCTCTACGCTGTCTTCAGGCGTCCAAGACGAACCCGACTGTGGCTGCCATTGCTGGACGCGGTTGGCTCCCGCCTCTCCGAGGTCCCATAGTTCGATGAGGTTCTCGGCCCGGCGGGTTGTCAGTAACTGCCCCTTTGCTTCGTCCCAAGCCAAGGCGAAGAACCCCGCCGAATCGCTTAGAACCTGCACCCTCGGGGGAAGAAGGGTCGCCGGAGTCCACTGGAGGATGGCGGTCGTGCGGAGGATCGAGAGGGCTAGCAGGGCCCCGCCGAGGCCCAGCGCCGCGAGGGGGGGCCGGCGCGGACGGCGCTGCCTCGCCAGACGGAGTAAGGGGGGACACCACAGCAACAAGGCCGCGGCGGAGAGCAGCCAGATTCCGCTTCCTGCGCTGAGTCCTCGGGCGGCGGTGCCCAGAACCAATAGGGTGGCGCTTAGCCCCGGGCCGACCCAGCTTCGTCGATCTGGAGCGCCTCGGACCGCTTCGAGCAGCCGGTGCCGAAAGCGGAGCCAGACCGCTGCCGCTGCTACCGCCCCCCAAAACAGCGCATGCAGTGCCGGGGAGCGACCGAGCGCCTCGACCCAGAGCCAGTCCAGAGCCCTCAAGGGGCTGTCGTGCTGGCTGCCCAGAGACGCCAGGCTGGCGGATAGCAGGATTGCAGCGCAGCTGGCGGCGAGTCCCAGGCTGGGGAGGGTGGAGGAGGGCTGCCGAGTGGGGATCGGGGAGGCAGACGTGGGCCAGTAGGCCGGGGGCAGGCCGAGGACGAGCGCCAGGAGCAGGCAAAGCAAGGGGTCGAGTGCGAGCAGAAGGAGGGCGGCCCACAGCCCAACCAGGCCCGCCAAAATGCAGAGAGGCCACTCGATGAACCTGAGGCCAGAGAGACCTCGCCGGGACACCAGGGAGTGCAGCCCTCCCAGTGCCGCGGCGAGGGCCAGGGCCAAGAGGGGATGTTCGGCGAAGGGCGTGTCCAGCAGGGGACGTGTCATCCGGGCCAGCGCGAAGTGGAGACCGCTGAGTTCCAAAGCAGCCAGCGGATTCCACCACCCGAGGCTCAGGGACAGGACCAGGGGGACGAGGGTTCCGCCTACCGCGGCGAGCAGGACGGCCCGCCGAAGGCCGCTCACGGGCGGCAGTCCTGCACCAGGAGCGGGTGAGACGCGAACCAGGATTCGCAGGTGGCATCGAGCGCGGGCGTCCCGTTGATCAGGGAGTTGGTGTAGCCGCTGCACGGAAGGAGCGACAGGTCTCGGCCGGTGGGATCCTTCTGAGTCGCCTGGATGCACTGAGTGCAGCAGCCGGACTTTAGGTCAGTCGGTGGTCTTGCCTCTTTGCTCCTGGGAGCTGGTGCCTCGGTGGCTGGGCTGGGCTCCTCACCGGGGGGCGTTGCTTCGGGGGCCGCGCGCTTGGAGGGGCAGGCGACGAAGAGGCTGCTCAGGAGCAGGCCGCCCGTCAGCAAGACGAGGGCAAGGGGGGGTCGGGTTGAACGCATCCCTTCGGATTGTCGCCCGCCCTCCTCCCCTCTGTCCAATGTGCTGGCTTCGGGATCCTGTGGCTTGAGCAGAGGCCTGAGCTTCTCAGTCGCCGAAGCGGAGCAGCTTGCCTACGGCCATCCGCCTCTCGGCCGTACTCAGCCCTAGGACCAGGACGAGTACAAAATAGAGACCGGCCACGATGTACTGCAGTCCTGCGTCGCGGAAGATCCAGGGGAGAAGGTAGAGCCCCCCGAGGAGCGCTCCCTCCCAGAGGGCGAAGCGGAGCTTGGCGAAGAGGGCGAGGGTGAAGAGGGCTTGGGCCGCGGAGAGCAGCAGTGTCTCTTGTGGCCGGCTGGTCAGCGGAAGTCCCGCGAGCCCGTCGGTGGCGAGGGCGTAGGCGCAGGGGAGGGCGGCGATCCCGAGGGTCCACTGGTGAAGCGCAGCCGCGATCAGGAGGTCGACGGCTCGGGCGGCCTCTCGGTGAGCCACGAGGAGAAGAACGAGGCTCAGGAGGGGCAACTCAGCGGCGAGTGGAACCGCGCCGTGAAGCACCAGGAACCCGTCGGCGCCCATGGTGCTGCTCAGGGAAAGGAGCCCCACAGTCAGGGTCCCTGTTGCGAGCCAGACCGTCGCTCCGGAGTAAACGAGGAGGAGGGGGAGCAGGGCCATGCGGGACAGGCGGGGGAGGCGTTCCTTGAGCCAGCCGACGGGCCCCCTGTGCTCCCGTTCTTCCGGGGCCCTCCGCATCGACCGGGCCACGTAGCCGGCGAAGATTCCCAGGAGAATGCCGGCGTCGATCAATGTCAGGCTTCCTTTGAGCGCCAGGAGGAAGGAGTAGGCGGTTGCCAGGAGGAGGAA
The DNA here is from genome assembly GCA_964596025.1 of uncultured Rickettsiales bacterium. Taxonomy (GTDB): domain Bacteria; phylum Myxococcota_A; class UBA796; order UBA9615; family UBA9615; genus CAZQTQ01. The sequence goes on along the minus strand of CAZQTQ010000001.1, from coordinate 26,229 downwards.
GCCCATGCCGAGACGGTTGCCCACGGGAAGCTCGACTGAACTCTCGCGGTCTTGCAGGAACCAGAGGCCCAGCACCATGAGTCCGCCCAAGCCCAGAACGAGGCGTTGGGAGCCGGAGAGGCTAGCGAGCGTGTAGGCGAGGAGCTCGGGGTTCTGCCCGGCCACCCAGGCGAGCCTGAGGTCGACACACGCTTCAGGCAGTACGGCGACGGCGGCGACGAGTATCAGAACGACCGGGCGGGGGATGAACTCTTCCGCCAACTCGGCGGCCCAGAGCAGGAGGGAAGCGGAGCCAAGGACGGCGAGAGAGCACAAAAGCACCGTCGACGTGGGACTGAGATCCGCCCCCACTCCGGTGGCGTGCAGGGCCACGTAAGGCAGGGGGACCAGGAGCATCGACAGGAACCAGATCAAGCTGCCCAAGCTGCCCTCCGATGGGCCTTGTCATAGCGGAAGGGAAGCCTCGAAGCTACCGGCCGAGGGCTCCGCTATCCTCTGGCCGGTGACCAAACTCCGGGCAGGCAGCGAATTCGTCTTGGTTCGGCGCACCCTGGATTCCCAGGGTCTGCGCGAGTTTGCCCATCCCCCGAGCGGTCCCCCCGTTGAGCGCGGTCTGCAGGGCGGGCAGGAATCCGAATCGACTGGCCCCAGCCTCTTGGTGGACGGTGGGCCAGACTCGGGCCCTCCGCGTCGGGGCCAGCTCATCGGCCGCATGGTGCGTCCTGAGGACGCCGTCTTGCCTCTTCACGTCCCAATGCTGCGTTCCGCCTGCGACGGCGAGGGGGCCTGCTGCTCTCTCTACCACCACATCCCGGTGGTTCCGTTGGAGGCTGAGCGCATTCTTGGCTTTGCTCGCCAGCTCAGCGACCTGCCCTTGCCCGCCGAGGAGCTCCTTTACCCTGCGTACGAGGGCCTCGCTTCGGGCCCTCTCAACGTGGTCAGCGTCGGCGGATCCTGCGCCTTTTTCGCCCCTTCTTCGGGACAGTGCCGGCTCCACGAGGAGTTTGGTTCCTTGGCCAAACCGCAGCGGTGCTTGGCCTTCCCCGCCCACCTGGTCCTTTGTGGCGACGAATGGCACGCAAGCCTGCTTCCCGAGTGCGCCTGCATGGCTCGGAACGCCATCGAGGGTGCGGCGCTCGAAGCCAACTTGGATGCTTGGGTCGCCCTGCGATCCACGATGAAGACCGTCTGGACCGTTCCGGAGTCCATCGCTGTCGACCCTGCGCTCCGCGTGGAGCGCGGGCGCTACGTGGAGTGGATGCGCGAAACGGTGGCTGCTCTCAAGACCAGCTTCCAGCCGGTAGAAGCAGTGATTCGGGCCGGGTGCCAGCTGCGGGGGGAGTCGGTTGCCGAGGTTGGCCCGCCGTCGCGCCAGTGGTTGGTGCAGACCGCGGAGTGGCTTGCCGATTACGAGAAGATGTACCGTCCCTGTCATCCCGAGGGCTCCCCCTTCCGCTCGGCCCTCTCTTGGGGACGTCGTTGTGTGGAGGCCTTGGCCGAAGGCCACTCTGCTGACCCGGACTGGTCGCGTGGCAAGGAGGGGGATTGGGCCCGAAGAGCGGCGTCGGTCGCGGCCCTCTTGGTTCATGGCCACGGCCTCCTCGAATACCCCCTCCTTGGGCCGGCAGTCGACGAGTTGGCCCGCTACCTGTGGCTGGGTCGGGCCTCCCAAGCCGTTGGGCTGGCTGAAGCTGTCGAGCCGCGACTCGAGTCCACGACGACCTGGCTGTTTCTGTGGCACAACGTCCAGCCCGGGGATGAGGCGGGAAACGTCGTAGTCCCCGGCGCTCCTTCCTCCCCATGACCGCCACCCTGTCCGACGGGCCTCAGCCGCAGTGGGGCCGCCGCAGCGGGGTTCTTCTCCCCATTGCCAGCTTGCCCGGGCCCTGGGGGCTGGGGGACTTGGGTCCTGAGGCCCACGTCGCACTCAGTGCCCTCCATGATGCGGGGCAGCGCACCTGGCAGATCCTCCCTCTCCACCCACCAGACGCCCACGGTTCGCCCTACGCGAGTCCTTCGGCCTTTGCCCTGGATCCCCTCTTGCTCTCACCGACCCTCTTGGTCCAAGAGGGCTGGCTTGCGCAGGACTTCGGGGCCCTAGATGCCTTGAGGAGCGCTGCAAGGGCGGGCGATCCGCGGCGCATCCTCTGGCCGGTGCAGCGCCAACTGCGAGGCGCTGTGGTGGAGGAAGCTGCCCGCGGGCTCTTGGCCGCCCTGCCTGGCGATACCGCTTTGCGGGACGAGTTCACATCCTTCCAACGAGGGGCTGAGGCCTGGTTGGCGCCATGGTCCTGGTTTGCGGCTCGAAGGGAGGCCCACCGGGGCCTGCCTTGGTGGCGCTGGAACTTGGACGACCAAGACGTCGCCGGGCTTGAAGCCAAGCACGAGGCCCTTCAGTTTCTCGTCCACCGCCAGTGGACTTCGTTCCGAGGCGCACTTCGCCAAGCCGGGATGGAACTTCTCGGCGATCTGCCCCTCTTTGTCGCGCTGGACAGCGCGGACGTTGTTCAGCGTCCTGAACTCTTCCAACTGGACGGTGAGGGGAGGCCTACCGCCGTCGCGGGTGTGCCGGGCGATGCCTTCCAGCCCGAAGGCCAGAAGTGGGGCAATCCGCTTTACCGCTGGGACGCCTGTGCCGACGAGGGCTACGGATGGTGGATCGACCGTTTAGCGGTCTTGTTTCAACGCGTCGATCGGGTCCGAATCGATCACTTTCGTGGACTGGTGGACTATTGGGCCATTCCACCGGAAGCTCCCGATGGCACGGTGGGTCAGTGGCATCGAGGCCCAGGCCGGCCCTTCTTTGACGCCGTCCTGAGCGGGGGAGCACTTGATCTTCCCAGGGGGCCCACGGGTCAGCTGCCACTGGTGGCCGAAGACCTCGGCTTCATCACCGAGGACGTGGAAGCCCTGCGCCAGGAGCTGCAGCTTCCCGGTATTCGCGTCGCGCAGTTCGGCTTCGACGGCTCGGCGGCCAACCCCCACCACCCCGCTGGGGTGGAAGCGGCGATGCTGGTGACCTCGGGCACCCACGACAACGACACGACTCGGGGGTGGCTCGACGGCGCCACAGCGGAGCAACTTAGGCGGGTCCAGTCGTTGCCCCGTCGCTCCGGGGAGTCGTGGGTCGATGCCATCGTTCGCGGGGTGGCGGCATCCGCAGCGGAGCTCTGCATTCTTCCCCTCCAGGATGTTCTGGAGATGGGCAGCGAACACCGGATCAATACGCCGGGTACGGTGGAGGGAAACTGGGACTGGCGCCTGCTGCCGTCCGAGTTGGAGCCCGCTTGCGCTCGGCTCCTTGCCGTCTGCGAAGAGAGCGGACGCCTTGCGAGAGAAAGGCCACGATGACGCAGCACCAAGAGACTCTGAGCCTGCGCCCGCGAGGAGCTGGACTGTTCGACTTCACCTCGGAGGTGGCGGCCGTGGTGACGGCTTCCGGCGTGGGTACGGGACTGGCTACCGTGTTCCTTCGGCACACCTCCGCATCTCTGATCATTCAGGAGAACGCCGACCCCACGGTTCAGCAGGATCTCGAAGCCTTCCTCCGGCGCTTGGTTCCCGAGGGCGATTCGCTCTACCGCCACACCGCCGAAGGGGATGACGACATGCCGGCACACATCAAGACGGCTTTGACCGCGAGCAGCCTGTCCATCCCCGTGGGAGTGGGACGGCTAATGCTGGGCACTTGGCAGGGCATCTACCTGTGGGAACATCGGCGCCGGCCGGGTCCCCGACAAGCCGTGGTTCACGTCCACGGTCTGCCGTAGGATGGCCCGGTGTCCGCCGAGACCACCGCTTCAGGCCCGGAGACCTTTCGCCGCCGACGAATAGCCCTGAGTGATGCTGTCGGTGCTGTGCCTATCCTGCTGATGGGGCACACCGTTCTTCCCCGCAATTTTGCGGCGAATGCTCATCCCTTTCGGCAGGATTCGACCTTTCTCTACTTCCTGGGGCTGTCGATTCCCGATGCGGTGGCAGTTGTGGAATCGGGCGGGGAGACCACCCTCTACCTCCCTCCCGCCGGTCCTGACGAGGTCCTGTGGCATGGGCCGTCGCCGTCGTGGGGGAGCTGGGCTCAGCGCTGCGGCGCCGAACACGTTCGCCCCCGCGACGAGCTGAGGCCCGGCCCCTATTCCAGTCTGCCGGTTGTCGATCCGGTGGCCGAAGGGCTGCGCGTTTCGCTCTGCGGTGCCGCCGCTGGGGAGGGGGCTGCCGCTAAGTCGCCGGGGCGGACCGCGGGATGCGATGAGGCCCTGCTGGACGCCGTCATTGCCCTGCGCCTCTGCCGCGACGCCGAAGAGATCGCCGCCATCCGTCGATCGATCGCCGCATCGGTCCAAGCACACCGTGTGGCGATGCAAGCGACGCACCCGGGCGTGCGCGACTCGGAGCTTCACGCCCTGCTTGAGGCGGTCTTCGCCGCGTGTGGGATGACCAAGGCCTACGAGTCGATCGTGACCGCCCGTGGCGAGGTGCTCCACGGCCACGCCCAAGGAGAGGTGCTGAGGGATGGGGATCTCCTGTTGGTCGATGCGGGGGCCGAAGATCCCAGCGGTTACGCGGCCGACATCACCCGCACCTGGCCGGTCTCCGGTCGGTTCGCGCCGCGGCAAGCTGAGGTCTACGACTGTGTGCTGGAGGCCCAGGAGGCGGCGATTGCCGCCACCCAGGTGGGGGTTCGCTACCGCGAAGTGCACCTGGTCGCCGCGCGCATCCTTGCCCAAGGCCTCTGCGACTTTGGACTCTTGAAAGGGGACGTCGATGGTCTGGTGGAACAGGGGGCCCATGCCGTCTTCTTCCCCCACGGCGTCGGCCACCTCTTGGGTCTTGACGTGCATGACATGGAGCTCTTCGGCGACCGCGTTGGCTACCCGGCGGGTCGCTCGCGAGCCAGCCAATTTGGCCTCAGCTTCCTCCGCCTCGACCGCGACCTCGAGGCGGGGATGGTGGTGACCATCGAGCCCGGAATCTACGTGGTGCCGGCGGTCCTCCGGGATCCAGTCCAGCGGGATCGTCACGGGGATTCGGTACGTTGGGCACGCGCGGAGGAGTGGATCGGCTTCGGAGGCGTTCGAATCGAGGACGACGTCCTGGTCGGGCCCGATGGGCCGCAGGTCCTGTCCTCGGCTCTGCCGCGCGCCCGCGAAGCGATCGAAGCCCTGGTGGGGTCGGGCCTGAGCCCGGCGCGGAGGCTCGGACTGGCCTGATTCTGTACCTTGGGACTGCTACGATGCCCGCCCCAGACGGATCTTGGAGGAGTGGGGCCACATGGATGACGAGCTGATCGAGACCGGCCCCAGCTTTGTCGTGGCCCGCATCCTCCTGATTCTCGGGGAGAGCGACGTCCGCCGTCTGGTCGCGACCATCCTGAAGTCCGCGGGCTACGTCGTCGAGGCCCTCTCGGACTCGTCGAGGGCGGAAGAGCAGCTTCAAAAGGGTTCCTTTGAGCTGGCTGTGTTGGATCTGGAGTACCGCAGTGGCCCGAGCGGCTTTGTGGTGTTGCGGGATCTGCGAGCCCGCGGTTTCAAGCAGCCCGCCCTCTTTCTCTCTCAGGGCGCTGGGGCCGAAGACATCCTTGCCTTGCTGCGCCTGGGGGCCGACGACGTCCTCCGCAAGACCCTTCGTCCCGAAGAGCTGCTTGCTGCAGTTCGTCGCCTCCTCGGACGCTACCGAGCAGGGGGAATCTGATGCATCCCCCAGCTCGAATCTTGGTGATTGACCCCAACTCCACCCGCCAGGCCTCGCTCCTGCGGACCGTGGACCGACTGGGACACCTCGGCTCAGCTGAGCCGAGCGTTACGGCTCGGCTCGCCAAGCGAGGCCGCCCGCTTCCGGAGGTCTGTCTCTTCAACATTCAGGCCTGGCAGGAGGGGGGCGTTGAGTTCTTGAGCCACTGCATCGAGAAGGACTCTCCTTGTCGGATCATTGTCTTCGGCAACGAGCGGGCCGTGGGCCGTGGGCCGCAGCTCTTAGAGGAGGGAGTGCAGATCGTTCTCTTGGAGCCGTTGTCCCCGACCGAGTTGGAGGTGACGGTCCAGGAGTTGCTCTTAGGGCCGCCAGCAGTGCTTCCGAGCGATCCATCGGAGGGAACGGACGGTGCTGAAGGCGCTGAGGATGTGGGGTCGGAAGAGGGTGAAAATGAGGCCTCTCCCGCCCGCTCGGCCAGTCCCATCCGTGAGCAGATCCGTGAGCTCGCCGAGAAGATGCGCAAAGGCGAGGCTGAGGTGTCGAACATCTCGCCCGTGGGCATCCAGCTCCAGTCCCTCTGCGTGCAGGACAAGCCCAGCATTCCTCAGATCGTGACCAAGGTCTCCCAAGACCCCAACCTCGCAGCTGCCGTCCTGCGGGCGTCAAATTCGGCCGCCTATCGCGGCATGCCTCGCATCCTGGACCTCAACCACGCCGGGGTTCGACTGGGAGTTCGGCGGTTGGGCGAGGTAGCCCAGATGGCAGCGATGAGAGGGGCCTACAGCAGCATAGACCGCGGCTGGAGCCGTCTTCTCGGCAACATGTGGAAGGCGACGGTTCAGGCGGCCTACGCGGCGCGGCTTCTCGGTGAGCGCTTGGGCGACGCCAATCCCGGCGCGCTGTACAGCATGGCCCTGCTGCACAACCTAGGCGAGGTTCTCGTTGTGGACTTGGCGCGTAAGTACTCGGGGTCACCGCCCAGCGGTGGTCTGGCCGACGGGGTACTCAAGCGGGACATGGATCGGCACCATGGGCCACTGGGGGCCATGCTTCTCAAGTCCTGGGGCTTTGCGCCCGGGGTTTGCAGCATCGCCTTTGCCCACCACGAACCCAGTACCCTGCCGCAGGGGACGCCGGTTGCCCGCCATTCCTGGCTCGTCGGTGCAGCGCACGCTGCGGTTGTCGCCAACGGGTGTGCCTACAAGAGCGGGCATGACCTGGGCCCTCACATGTCTCTGGCTGCCGCAGCCCTGGGTCTCGAGGAGGCCCTCTTCACGCGGTCGGCTACTGAGGCCCAGACCTGGTGGGATACGGTCGGCTCTTCGGTCTAGCTAGGTCTGGCTGGTCACTCGAGTGACCAGAAACCCGAGAATCCCGCCGGAAACTGGTCGATCGAGTGACCACCCCCGTGGGGTTGGTGTCAGCGCTTAGCAGGGCTTTCGACTGGAAGCTCCTGATAATAGACAGCTTTTTCGTTCCTCCTCAGGCTGGCACGATCCCTGCTCTGTAAACAGGGCATGCGAACATCTTTTACGGCCTTCTTCTGTGCCCTCCTGAGCCTCTCGGCTTGCCACAGTCTTCCCGTTTCGCCTTCCTCTGGGCCTGATGGAGCGCTCTTCGAGCCCACCCTGCGGGACGCGCCGGCAACGGATGTCTTCGCTGCGGCTGGGGCTCACTACGGCGTACCAAGGGACCTTCTCGTTGCGCTGAGCTGGCACGAGACCTCCCTGTCCCCGGGCGATCACGACCACGACGAGCACCGTCCCGCCCACGGATGGATGGGTCTCTCGCCGGAACGAGTCATTGAAGCGGCCGCTCTCTGCGGGCTGGACGAAGAGGCGATCCGCAGCGACCGCGAGGCGAACATCTTCGCGGCCGCAGCCCTGTTGGATGCCCTGCGAGTCGCGCACTCGCCCTTTGCCGATGGCCAGCACGCCGACGCCGCTTGGTGGCCTGTCGTCGTCGCTTGGGCACAAATGGAGCCGGAATGGCTCGCACATGACTTTGCCAAGGACGTCTTCGCTACACTCCAGCGCGGTCTTCGCGTCACCACGGTCTCTGGAGACTGGGTCGAGGTGGGAGCCCGCGAGCTGCCTGGCCTCCTCGACGTCCCCTTTATCTACCCGCCCAGCAGCGACAGCGGCTCATTCAGCGGTTCGAGTGACTATCCCGGTACAGCTCGTTTCGTCGGCGCCCACAGCAGCAACTTCAGCAGTCGATCCGGGACCATCCGTCGGGTTGTCCTCCACACCACCGAGGGAAGCTATGCCGGCGCCATCTCCTGGTTCCAGAATCCGAGTGCCTCGGTCTCGGCGCACTACGTCCTCCGCAAGTCGGATGGCGAAGTAACGCAGATGGTCAAGGAGGGCAAGAAGGCGTGGCACGCTTGCTCCAACAACAACGACACCGTTGGCATCGAGCATGAAGGTGCGGCAAGCAACCCCTCGACCTGGACCCCGTCGCTCCTGGAGTCCTCGGCTCGGCTGACGGCGTGGCTGGTACAGAGCTATGGCATCCCGATCGATCGCGATCACATCGTGGGGCACGGCGAGATCCAGCCCGCCTCGTGTTCCTACCGCTATGACCCCGGCCCCCACTTCCCCTGGGATCAGTACCTCGGCATGGTTCAGGACCTGGTCTCGGGTGATGGTCTTGCCTCGGGTGGTAGCGGCGGTTCGGGTTCGGGTTCGGATTCGGATTCGGGTTCGGGTTCGGGCGATTCAACCTCCGGAGGGGGTGGTGGTTCGGGTTCCTCCGACAGTGACGACTCCTCCTCTGGTGGCTCCGATGCGTCTGGCGAGACCTGGGGTCTTCCCTCGGTTGCCTCGGTGTCCTTCCATACCCCCCGCAGTGGGGAAGAGGTCGGCAACCCGGTGGTGATGCGGATCGCCCGCACTGGCGGACACCACGTCGAGTTGTGGTCGGGACCCCTTCGCATTGCCTACGACCTCGTGGCCAATCCGGTCCACATGGGTTACGTCTTCTCCACCCCTGGCACGCATACCGTCACCGCCAAGAACCTCAGCGTCGCCGGAACGCTCTTGGCTACGGACAGCGTCAGCTTCGAGGTCCACAACCTCGAAGGGACGGTGCAACCTCAGGGTCTCCTCCTCGAAGGCAACACCTGGCGCTTCACCGCAGGCACGACAGGAGATGTCGCCTACCTGCGCTACTGGGTGGACGGCTGGGGCTTGAGCGACTCCTATACCGGGGAGTACAAAGCCTTCGGCGCGCCGTACTCCTTGGATTACAGCTTCAACTCTCCCGGCCACGGTCGTCTCCTGGTGGCTCGGTCCTACGATTCCGAAGGTGAGTTCGTGGGTGAGGGCTTCACCTACATCGACGTGCCGGCGGGAGCTTCGACTTCTGGCGCCATCCATGCCGCAGAGGGCTGGGGCATCGGTGATCGAATCATGCGCTTCGGGACGGAAGCGGAGCTGTCGGTGGCCTGGGTCGAGTACTGGGTCAACGGGGAGCAGTTGGTGGATCTGGCGACCGGCGCGACCAGCGCCTACCCCGCAGAGTTCCTCCTCTACTACAGGTTCGAGACCTCGGGTGTGAAGTACCTGGAGGTGCGGGCCTTCGGCAGCAGTGGGACTCTAGTAGACACCCAGAGCGGGGTCTTCATCGTTCCCAGCCTTGAGCTCGAGCTGAGCTGGGAGCGGGTCGGCGCTTCCCTGTTTCACTTCTCGGCGGCTGCCCCGGCTGGCACCGAGCGTGTGGTGATCGAGGTGGAGGGGGAGGTCGTAGCCGACATGGTCACAGGTCTCGACTATGCCCCTGGCCCCTACTTCGAGCTGCAAGCTCTCGTCCCCGGCTCCGGAGAGCGGGCGATTCGGGCTACGGCCTACGATCCCATGGGCAACGTACAGGGCGAGTGGGAGGGGACCCTGTTCCTGTAGGCGCAGGCGGAGGGCAGCGGAGTTGCCTCGGCCGAGGGTCAGCAAGCTGCTTAGGTCTTGCCTTTGGCGCTCGCCGCGATCAGTCGGTGTTGGCGCAGGAGCTTACGGAGGTGGTGCCTCGTCAAGCCCACATCTCGGGCCGTCTTGCTCAGATTGGCCCCGTTGCGGGACAAGGCCGCGCTCAGGTACTGCCGCTCGAACCGGGCCAGCGCCTCTTCCTTGGCCTCCTTGTAGGGCAGGCGCAGCTGGGCCGCACCGAGCCCTTGGCTCACAGTCTCCGCTCCGTCGTTGAGGATGGGGCTTAAGCGCAGCGGCAGATCGTCCAGGCCCTTGACCCCCGTCGGCGCCAGCAGGATGGCTCGCTCCAGGACGTTGCGCAGTTCGCGGACGTTCCCCATCCACGGATGCTGGCTCAGGCGGCTCAGGCCGGGGCCCTCCTCCACCGTGAGCGGCTGCTTGCCGATTCGTTCCAACAGCGTCTTCACGAGCAGTGGAAGATCGTCGAGGCGGTCGCGAAGGCTGGGCAGGGTGACTCGAACGACGGCGAGGCGGAAGTAGAGGTCTCGGCGCAGCTCGCGCCGGGCAACGGCGTCTTCTGGCGAGCGGCCGCAGGCCGCCACGATGCGGACGTCGATGGGGCGGGGTTTGAACTCTCCCAGGCGTGTTACCTCACGGGTCTCGAGCAGCCGCAAGAGCTTGGGCTGCAGGTCCAAGGGCAAGGAGTCGAGCTCGTCAAGGAAGATGCTGCCGCCCTCAGCGCTCTCGAAGACCCCCTGGCGGTCCTGCATGGCACCGGTAAAGGCCCCCTTGCGGTGCCCAAAGAGCTGGCTCTCCACCAACTCTGGAGCGACGGCCGAGCAATCCAGGCAGACAAAGGGGCCCTGGGCTCGGCCCGAGTGTTCATGAATGGCGCGGGCGGCCAACTCCTTGCCGGTGCCGGTCTCACCGTCGAGGAGGACGCTGACATCCCGCCCCGAGACCCGCTCGAGGATGCCAAAGACCTGCCTCATGGCCACCGATTGGCCCACCAGGTCCCCGAACTGCGTCTCGGAAGACGGCGTCAGGAGGAGGGGGTCGTCCTCGGAGCGGAGGTGGATGCGCGTCCGTCCCAGGGTGACGACCGAGCCCACCGGGACGATGCTCTCGATGATGCGGTTCTTCCCGATGAAGGTGCCGTTGGTGCTCTCCAGATCCTGAATGCGCAGTGTGGAGCCCTCGACCTTCAGCTCCAGGTGGCGCTTGGACACCGCGCTGTCGGTCAGGACGATGTCGCAGCCGTCCGACTTGCCGATTACCACCGGTTCTGCCGTAAGTGGGGCCGTCAGGCCGAGGTCTGGCCCGTCGATCACGGTGGCGTTGACCCGAAGGAGGACTCCCCCAGTGCCAGCCCCTCGGCCTTCAGGGACGAGAGCTGTCTTGCTGGTGTGGTTGGCCGCGGATGCCATTCGAGTGGCAGAATACCAGCCTACTTCTCCTTCTCGGCAGCTTCCCCAAGGATGAAATCCCGTGGCTGAACACCCCACTGAAGCCGGCAATACCCGCTGGTTGGGCCTTCCGTCGGAGGACGGTCGCTACCGGCTTGTGGAGTTCCTCGGACGCGGCGGGATGGGTGAGGTCTGGCGGGCAGAAGACACCGCACTCGAGCGTTCGGTCGCGCTGAAGTTTCCTCGCGGTGGTGGCAGCGTCTCGGATGCCGAGCGCTGGCTGGTGGCCGAGGCACACACCGTCGCCCGGCTCAACCATCCCAACCTCGTCGCCCTCCTGGATCGTACCCGTCTCTGTTTGGACTCGGTGACGGATCCGGTTCCGGCCCTGGTCTTCGACTTCGTTCCGGGCAAGCCGCTGTCCAACTGGACAGGGAGGCCAAGGCCGTGGCTCTGGGTACGAAAGATCGCCGACCAGGCTCTCGAGGCCCTGGCTTATGCCCACGGGCAAGGCGTCATCCACATGGACCTCAAGCCCTCGAATATCCTCTTGTCCGAGGACTCTGCCGAGCCCAGGGTTCACATTCTCGACTTTGGAATCGCGACCTGGACCACGGGAGCACGCGCCCTCGACGAGACCCCGGCTGCGGTCTCCATGACCACCCCCATGGTCGGCCTTGTCCCCGGGACGCGGCACTACATGGCCCCTGAGCAGGCGCTGGGGCCGCGTGGCGATCTCGGACCCTGGACAGATCTCTACTCCTTGGGCGTCGTCATCGCGGAGCTGCTTCTTGGGGTCTTGCCTTTCCCAGGAACTCATTCCGACGAGATCTGGAAGGAGCGGATTGCCTCTCAGTTTGCGGTGCCGCTCCAGCCTCTGACGGTGCTGGGGGTACCCCTGCGTCGCTTCTTACTCCGGCTCTTGGCACCGGACACGGCCCATCGCTTTGGTTGGGCCGCAGACGTGCGGCGCAGTCTGCCGGTGGACTTCGCTGCGGATCTGACCACCGGCCCGCGCGCGCTCAGTGCCGAGGGTACCGACCTCATGATGGAGTCGGTCAAGGGGGCGGAAGACCGAGATACCGATCCGACGTCGATCGAGCCGATGAGCGACATCATCGAATGTGAGTCCACCCTCGATTTGAAGCCGGGAACCAGCCGGGAGATCGTCTTGCCTCCCTCTTGGGCTGTGGACCGACCGCCGGACGAGGCCTGGGAGGAAGGGCGGGCCAAGATCGCAGACGTGGAACCGTCCGGGCCAGCGGTTCCCACCGTCTCCTACGCCCTCTTGTCCATGCGGGATGCCCCCCTGCAGGGCCGAGAGGAAGAGTGGGCGAAGGCGTGGGAGCACATCGCCAAGGCATCTTGGGCCCGGCGCCCGGTGTTCGTCGTTATCGAGGGGCCTCCAGGTCGCGGAAAGACTCGCTTTGCCAGCGAACTGGCTGCGGTGGCTGAGGAGGTCGGAGTTGCTCGGTCCCACCATGTGCGCTTTCGGGCCGACGGTTCCGGGGCCGGGGGACTTAGACGCCTTCTGCACCGCATTCTTCGTCTGCACACCCTTCCTTCGGACCTGCGTGAGGGGCGGGTGCGCAGGGTCCTGGCCGAAGCGGGCTATCCGCCCGATGCCGACCTAGTGCCCCGCCTGCTCTCGGTACTCGAGCCCGGCCGTGGACGGCGCCCCCGCCAACGCGAGGAGGCAGCAACTGCAGTGGAGCTTCTTCGAGTCTTGGCTCGGAGGCGCCCGCTCCTCCTCTGGTTGGAGGACATGGATCGCGGACGCGACGAAGCGCTGCTGGTCTTCTTCCAAACCCTCTTTGCCGCCGAAGACGACCTGCCGATTGCGGTTGTGGCGACCGCTCGTGACGAGCTGGCCCACGACGAGACCGTGAGTTCGCCAGGCTGGATGATGATTCATGCCCAGCCCGAGACCTTGGTCTTGCCCATGGGCCCGCTCGCCGATCCGGCGGTGGCTGCGGTCCTGGGGCACACGGCTGGCACGCAGCCGGAGCTTGGGCTTGAGATCGCACGTTGGGCCAAGGGTGATCCGCGCGCAGCCCAGCAGATCGCCCGCTCCCTGGACGAGACGCAACGCCTCCGCTGGGGGCCGGACGGCTACGTTCTCCGGGGGGACACACCGTCGACTGCCGGTGCCCTGAAGCTGGACGCCATCCTCCAGTCCAGGGCGAATGACGCAATCCAAGATTCACGCGACTCCGAGGCCACCCGAGGCACCCTGGAGCTCCTGTCCCTGGTAAAGGAGAGGGCCCGCCAGGAAGACCTCGTGGCGGCGGCCTCTTGGATTGGTCTGGCAGCCCACCGTGTGGAGGCTGCACTCAGCACTTTGGTGATGTCGGCACTGGTCGAGGTGAGGGATGAGGGTCCTCGACTGGTCCACCTCGTTTTGGCCAACAGCATCCGTGAAGGCATCGACCTCAAGCGGCGGGTGGAGCTACATCGCGCATGGGCCGAGGTCTTGGAGTCGGGGCGTATGGGCCCCGGTCGGGCGGAACGACTGCTCGAAGCTGCTGACAGCCGGGCTGCCTGCGGCGATTACGATCGCAGCGTCCGGAACGACCTGGAGGCAGCTCACCTTCTTAGGAACCGTTGGGAGCTGCGCTCGGCTTGGAAGGCGGTCCATCGCGGGCTGGAACGCTTGTCGATGGCGGGGACTCTGCTTCGGAGCGAGGAGGAGACTGATCTCCAGGTTCTCGCTGCCGTCTTGGATCACGAGGTGCAGGAGCCCCCGGCCAGTGCCTCGTCTCTGGCGGCCTCGCTGGACATGCTTCATCCGCTCTGGCTGGCCAGTCCAGCGTCGGTGGAACGCACCCGGGCCTTTCTCCTTCACGCTGAAGCCCTGCGTCGTGCCGGTCGCCCACGTGAGGCCCTTGATTCCCTTCAGCACGCTCTGGAGACGGCCCGCGTGATCCAGAGTCTGCCGTGGCAGTGCCGGGCCTTGACCGAGCTGGCCGAGCTCTACTATCTCGCTGGAGACCTCGACGAGGCCGAGACGCGGAGCACCGCCGCTGGGCAGCTGGCGCACCAGCTCAAGGACGAGGCCTTGGTGATGGCGGCCCTGATAGCGAGCTTGCCGCTGGCTGTGGCCAGCGACGATCTGCCCCGCGCTCGCAAGGAGTTGGAGCGACTTCGCACGTTGCTGCGGCAGCGCGCCTCTTGGCAGGATCTGCAGCGACTGTGGTATTTCCGGGCTGAGGTCGAGCGGGTCGATGGGCGTCTCGACCACGCGCAGCGGGCCTACGACACAGCGCTTATCCTCGGCCGCAAGAGGGAGGTCAGCAACGTTCCCGTCCTCCTCTCCATTGCGGCGATGGCTCTGGGGAGCGACGATCTCGAGCATGCTGCCCGGCGCCTGGACGAAGCAAAGACGGGCATGGCGACCCCTACTGGGCCTCACGAGAACCGGGTCGCTCGGGCCGTGTTGAGTGCAGAGCTCGCGATCCGGAGCGGCGAGGAAGCCCGGGCTGCTTCCTTCCTTCAGGACGCCGAAATCCTCCAGCGTCAGTCGCCCTTGGCCGTGGCCCCGCTCTTGGCCTCGCTCGATCGCTCAAGTCGGGCCCTCAGCGATGTACAGCTCCGCTCCCAGGTGGACGGCCTACGGGCCGACATGCGCCGTCGGATGACGACGACGGGGCGGAGAAGGGGCTAGAACGCTGCCTGGTCTGCACGGCGCCAGCGTGACTCCGCCAGCCATCGATGGCCTGGAGGACTTTGTCCTCGTGGGGGCCGGAGGTATGGGGGCCGTCTACCGCGCTGTCGACTGCAAGACCGGCGAACTTCGCGCCGTAAAGCTCCTCCGGACGCAGGCGGGTCGCGTGGCGCCGGCCTTTCGGTTTCGCCGCGAGTTCAACGCAATCTCCCGGATGCGCCACCCCGGGGTGGTGACGGTCTACAACTACGGCGTCTGCGATCACGGCGAGTTCTTTGTGATGGAGTGGGTCTCGGGCGGAGACCTCTGGAAGGTGGCCGGCCGCAAGGCTCGCCACGGTACCGAGCCCCGGCCCTTACCGGAAAACGAGGTCATGCCCGTTCTCGCGCTGGGCGTGCAGGTCTGCAGTGCGCTGTCCTACCTCCATGGACACCGCATGCTGCATCGGGACCTCAAGCCCGAGAACATCCTCGTCGACATGTCCGGGCGGGTTCGGCTGGTGGACTTCGGCATCGCCAAGCCCATGGCCGCCGATCCCATGGTGCCTCTGACCGCGGTCGGCGAAACCGTGGGTACCGCCCGCTACATGAGCCCCGAACAGGCGAGAAACCTCCCGTTGGACGGCCGCTCCGACCTCTATTCCCTGGGGGTCATCCTGTTTGAGTTGCTCTCCGGACGGCCGCCCTTCCTCAAGGGTTCGCTCTTCGACCTCCTGATGGCCCACGTGACCCAGCCGGCCCCTCGGCTCGCCGAGCTGGCGCCGCACCTGCCCCGGGGGCTCTGTGATTTGGTCAATCACCTGCTCGAAAAGGAGCCCTCCGCTCGCCCGCCTGATGCAGGTGCTGTGCGCGAGGAGCTCCTCTCCCACCTGGCTCCCGACGGAAGTCTGCAGGTCCGGAGCGACAAGCACGCCAGCCTCAACGAGCTGCCGAATTGGATTGTGGAGGTCCTGAAACGGCGCAAGAAGGAGGACAAGAGTGGCCGTCCGGGCGATCCCCCCCCCACCCGGCCCATGCCGCAGGCCTCGCCGCCGGACAACATCTCCTTGGAGCTGGACGACATCTCCTTGGAGCTGGACGAGCTCTCGCTCTCTGAGTCCGTCGAGCTGTTGGACGGGCAGTCGATGGCGGCGCCTTGGACCGAGGGGGAGGAGCGACTGGACGCCGAAGCGGATGCCGAGGTCATCACTCTGGGCATGGACATCATCACTTCGCCTTCCGACGGCCTGATTACGGACGGAGGCAGCCATCCCTCAGTCTTTGTGCATGCCGAAGAGGACGCCCTGGAGTTTAGCGACTTGCCGGAGCTGTTTGCGCCCGCGTTCTGTGGCCGTGATGCTCTGGTCAGTAACTCAATTGCTGCTTTGCAACGCTCCGAGCGGCGTGCGGCGGTCCACTGGTTCCAGGGGGTGCCGGGCAGTGGTCGCACCCGCCTGCTGGCCGAGATTCGTGACACCCTCCGATTTGAGACGGGGGTTGTGACGCTGACGGCTCGCGGCAGCGATCCGGCGATTGGCTTCTCGGCCGCACGGAGCCTCTTCGCCCCCCTTTGGGCCTACCTCCGCAAGATCCCCAACGCGGTCCTGTTGGATCTCCTGGGCCCGGCGCTTCCGTCCGCTCTGGATCTCAACCCGCAACTCCGTGAACGCTTCGAGTCCACGGTGGACGAGGCGGGGCCGGCGGAGCCGGCCTCCCGGCGGGTCTTGGGCTACCAGGCTGCAGAGCGCCTCCTCTCGTTGCTGAGCCGGGGTGCGCCAGTTGCCCTCATACTCGACGACGCGGATCGGATGGACCCCGATTCCCTCGACCTGCTTCGCCACCTGGCGAGTGAGCCGCCGGACGATGCCGTTGGTCGGGGGCGGCCCAAGCTCATTGCGCTGGCTGGTAGTGGCCCCTCTGCTGCCTGGGCGGGGTCTCCAATTCTCATCCCTCCTCTGGTCCACGAGGACGTTGCGATCACCCTGCAGACCGCTTTGGGCTGGAGTGTTCCGCCCACTCGCCTTGCGCTGCGCGCCTCGGCCGAGCGGGTCCACGAGTGGCCGCGGGGTCTCTTGCAGTGGACCACCGCCCTCTTGCAGGACGCCGGGATCGGAATGGCCCGCGAGGCGACCGAAGACGACCTGCTCGCCGTCTCCTCAGGCGATCCACGCCAGCGCTGGAAGGTCCGCACCAGTGGGCTGAGCCCACTCGCCGTCGAGTTCATGGGTTACTTTGGCCTCATCGGACGGCCCGTTTCGCTCGAGTGGTTTATCGACAACACGCCGGTCGAGCAGGACGAGATTGTCGATGCGGTCAACATGTTGGTGCGCCGTCGCCTCCTCCAGGAGGTGCCGTCGGGTCCGGGTTGGGGCTTGGAGTTGGTGGATCGGGAAGCCGGCTTGGTTGCCTGGGATCTGCTGGACGAAGACCGGCGCAGCGATGCGGCGGTCCGTTGTGCGCATGCCCTGTCTCGTGACCACGCCGACCACCCCGTCGGTCTCGGGGAGCGCCCCGCGCTGATCGCCCGGACCTACCTGCGGGTTGGGATGCATGAGTCGGCCATCCCACTCTTGGCGGTTGCCACCCGGAACGAGGTGGCTTCGGGGCGGACGGCGACGGGCCTGGCCATGGCCGATCTGTGGGTCGAGTCGGCTCGGATTACTGAGAGCCCGGCTCTTCACGAGGCCCTTGAAGCCCGGGTCGCGCTGGCGACGACCGCCTGCGAGTGGTCCCGGGCCGAAGACGATCTGCAGGCGCTGACGAGCCTGGCGGATGGAGAGCCGGAACGCATGCTCGAGGTGCTGACCGCGCGGGCGATCGTGCAGCAGCAGACCCAGGACCAGGAGGGAGTCATCGAGACCGTCGAGGAGGCCTTCCGCCTGGCCCTGCAGGTGGAAGCGCCCCCGGCGACCCTACTGCGCTTGTCCCATCTGATTGCCAGCGTGGACTTCCGGGCCGGTAGCCTCATCGCAGCGCGGGACCGCTGGTTGGGGGTTGCGTCCCAGGCCCAGGCCTCGGGTCTGGTCCACTGGCAGGTCGTAGCCCTGACCGGTGCTGCTTCAGCCGATCTCCAGCTGGGCGAGTTTGCCGCCGCCGCCGATGGGTACCGACATGCCGCCAACCGATCGGACGGGGACACCGATCCCCTGACCGCTCTGCTGATCGATCTTCACTTGGCACGACTGACTGCGGTTGCTGGCGACCCCGAGCGGGGCTTGGCCGGCGGCCTCTCAGTTGCAGAGCGGGCCTCTGAGCTCGGTGCCCTCGGTCTCCTTGGACGCGCCTCGACGGTGACCGGACACATCTGCCGGCGGCTCGATCGCCTGGAAGAGGCCCAACAGCACCTGGAGCGCGCCGAGCGCATCCTGCGGGCCACGGAGCAGCGCCTGACGCTCACCTTGAGCCTCGCCGAGGCAGCACAAACCGCCTTGCGCCTCGGCGACGTCGAGGCGGCCTATCGCCACGCGACCGCCGCCTCGACGGCATCCTCCCACTCCGGCGGCACCCTCTTGGAGCAAGAGCGAGTCCACTGCGCCCTCGGAAGGGTCGCTGAGATGCGGGGAGACCGCATGGAGTACGCAGCAGCTAGACAACGGGCCGTGGAGTGCATCGAACTCCAGGCCCGGACGCTCAGCCCCGATCATCTGGGCCGCTGGGTGGCCGTTGCGCCCCGGCTAGAGGTTGTCACCTGGACGGGGTGGAGCCCGTCTCAGCTCGACTTGCACCGATGAAGGAGCAGGTCCAGCCTCGCGACGGTGAGCGTCTGGATCGCCTTGCCTCTGAGCGGGTGGTGCTGCAGCGCAGCCGAGGACACCGCAGCGCGACCGACGACCTCTTGGCCGTCTGGCTCGCCTACACCTCCCAGCCTCACGCGCGCGCCGTCCTGGACCTGGGCTGTGGCCACGCCACCGCAACCCTTCTGCTCTCGACCTTGCTTCCGGAAGCCTCTTTCATTGGAGTGGAGGCGCAGGCCATTTCCGCCGACCTGGCCCGCCGCAACCTCTGCCTCAATCGTCTCGACGAGCGGGCACGTATCGTGGAAGGCGACCTTCGCCAGCAGCGGCCGGAGGAGCTGGTGCCCGCGGGGACTGCGGGCTTCGATCTCATCACGGGTATCCCCCCGTTCATGCCTCTCGGCAGCGGCGTGGCGAGTCGGGACCCCCAGCGCTACGCGGCGCGCTTTGAGACCCGCGGGGGGATCGAGGCCTACGCAGAGGCGGCGGCAGCGCTCCTCGCCCCTGGAGGCAGAGCTTCCTTCCTCATGGACGCCGGCCAAGACGCCCGGTGCCAGCGGGCCGTCGACGCCGCCGGCCTCGCCTTGTGCCGGATGCTGGTGTTCACGCCCCGCGAGGGCCTCAAGCCCCGCTTCCGTGGCTACGTGGCGCTTCGGGCCGAAGAGGAACCCCCGGTCGCGCCCGAAGCGGAGCCGTTTTGCGTACGGGACGGGGCGGGGACCTACACGGCGTCGATGAGGGACCTCCGCGCCCTTCTCCAAGTGGACGATGGGGCGGATCGGTGCTGAGCCGCGACGACCGGACCGAGTTCTTCTACGACCTGACTCCAGACCGGGTCTTGGATGCGGTGCAGGTCGATGGCATGGGCTGCACCGGCCGGTTCATCGTCCTGAACTCTTACGAGAACCGCGTCTACCAGCTCGAGCTCAGCGACGGGCGCTACGTGGTGGCGAAGTTCTACCGACCTGGTCGCTGGAGCGACGCTGCCATCCTGGATGAGCACGACTTCCAGATCGACCTCGAAGAGGCCGAAGTTCCCGTCGCCGCCCCCCTAGAGTTCGAGGACGGCGAGACGATTAGTACGGTCGAAGGCATCCGTTTTTCGGTGGCCGCCCGCATTGGCGGCCGCGCTCCGGACGATATGAACGACGATCAGCTCAGGCGACTCGGCCGGGTGGTTGCGCGGATGCACGCCGTTGGCCGTACCGACGAGGCCGAACACCGGCTGTCCCTCGATCCGGAGACCTACATCCGGGCAGACCGCGATCTGTTGGATCGGGGCGGTCACCTGCCCCCAGCGATGCGCGATCGCTACATGCAGGCTACAGACCGCCTTCTGGCCCTGAGCGAACCCCGCTGGGTCGACCTTGAGTTGCAGCGAATTCACGGGGACGTCCATCTGGGCAACCTGATCTCCAGCCCCGGGGGCCTGGTCCTCTTGGATTTCGACGACATGGTCATGGGGCCGCCGGTTCAGGATCTCTGGATGATGATCGGTGGGCGCGACGCCTGGGCGCAGCGGCGCCAGAACCTCATCCTCGAAGGCTACGAGTCCATGGCCTCCTTCGACCGAAGTAGCCTGCACCTCATCGAGCTGCTTCGCGGTATGCGTTACGTCCACTACACGGCCTGGTTGGCCCTTCGCTGGAGCGATCCCGCCTTTCAGGTGGGTTTTCCCGACTTTGGTGGCCCGGACTACTGGGCGCGGACAACGCGAGACCTGGAGGAGCAGGTTGAGCTGGCGGGGCGTGCTCGCCGCTAGCTAGTGGCTCGCAGGGTTCCCGTGGGACCTGGGTGCGCCGCCTGCGTCTTAGCTGGCGTTCAAGATCAGATTGTAGGGCTCTGAGACCTGCCCGATCGAGTCCTCGACGGAGAAGCCGAAGGCGTAGGACACTCCCGCTGTGAATGCACTGCCGATCCAGATGCTCAGCGGGCTTGCTGAGCAGGTGAGAGCGGGGCCGCTGTAGAGGATGGTGTCCTGCTCGAAGCCGTCCAAGAACCAGCGCACCGTCGGTTGGCCCAGGTCGCAGTAGCTGTCTTGTACGTAGATCTCGAAGTCGAAGCGGGCCTCTGAAGAGTCCCAGGTGCCGAGGAGGCTGGTAATTACGGGCTGGCCGGGGTCCGCGGATGTAGTGTCGTCGTCGTCTCCGGTGTCGTCGTCTCCGGTGTCGTCGTCTCCGGTGTCGTCGTCTCCGGTGTCGTCGTCCCCGGTGTCGTCGTCTCCGGTGTCGTCGTCTCCGGTGTCGTCGTCTCCCTCATCGCAGACCGGCGCACCCGCGCAGTCGGGGTCGTCGCAGTCAAACAGGCCATCCTGATCGTTGTCGGCTCCGTCGTCGCACTCGCCGGGCTCGTCGCCCTCGAAGAGTTGGCTCGCGTCGTCGTCGTCGCCCCCAGAGGAGTCGTCGTCGCCGAAGTCCACATCCTGAGGTTCGCCGCCCGAGTTGCCGATTGGGAGGCCCGGCAGGCAGGATGCGAGTCCCACCGGAAAGCTCAGCAGCAGGAGGAGTGAGAGCAGGCGAGGCATAGCCTAGACTCTACTCGCCCCTGCCAATACGAGCGACTGCTTCTACTCCGAGGGACGACCAGTGAGGCCACGGAGGCTTCGACGCTGCGCTTGCGAGGAGGGCTGCTGCTGTGGCCAAGCCGGCCGTCGGCGCACGAGCTGCGGCTACTCGTCCCGGTGGACTCGTCTCGGGCAGGTGAGCGAGCGCCTGGTTGTGGAGGACAACGGAGTTCGCTTCGGAGCTGCTTCTGTCTGAGCGCGGGCCCGTCCCCACCTTCCAGCCTCGGCCGTGCCGTGCGTCCTGGGAGCCGTGGGCCCGCAAGAGCGTCCCCGCATCGATGAGGAAGTCGGTCATTCCGTGGGCGAGGAGGACGTCTGCGCTGCGGTCGACGGCGTAGGCGACCAAGATTCCAGGAGACGGCTCGGATACCGCAAGCTGGGCGGCCTCGGCCAAGGCTCGCAGGCTCCCGCGGCTCGCTTCTAGCTCTGGGGATGCCCGGTCTGCAGCAGACAGCCCAGTGACCCGCTTGGCCTCGGCCAGGCCCGCGGCAATGGCGGCCTTGGCTTGTTCAGCTCCCTCGCTGGGGGTCAGGACCCGAAGAAGAACGGGTACCCCTTGCACCCTGGTCTGGCCCAACTGGGCTGGGGGTGCTCGCTGCGGAGTTGGGGTTGGGATGTCGTTCTCAACGAGCGGCTGGACGGCCTCGTCGGCGCTCGGGGGGCTGCAGCTGGGGCTGGAAGCCAAGGCGGCGCTTAATGCGAGCGCTGCGACCCCCAAGAGCAGGAGGTTGCGCAGGGGAGTAGGGGAGGGAGCGCTGGAACTCAGAGCTTGAAGACTACCCCACCGCCAGCGGTCAAGAAGCCGGTCACGGGACTCCACTCGGGATGCACCATCTCTTGGACCTGTTCGGAGTAGGCGACGCCCCCTTGGAGGTGGACGTTGAGGCCGAACCACTTGGTCAGCATGAAGTCGCAGCCGGCGCGGACGGCAATCTGGATGCCGAAGAGCGGCTTTGTCTGCGTGGACCCGTCGGCCATCTCGATGGTGCTCTGCGCGTAGTGGATGCCGCCTACGTAGCCGCCGAGGTAGGGCCTAAAGGCGGGCTTTTTCGGCAAGAAGCGATAGCTCGCGCCGATGTTGAAGGCCGGCAGGCCCCGCGCAGTGCGCAGCTGCTCGCCGTTGGCGTCTTCCTCGATGAGGGTGAAGGACCACACCTCGAAGTCGAAGTCGATGCCGAGGTTGGGGATGACAAGCAGCGTGCCGGAGAGGCCGACCTTGCCAAAGCTGAGGTAGTACTGCGTGAAGCCACCTTGAAGGCGAATGGCGAAGCCCGGCCGTCCCGCCTTCTCTGGCCGTGAGGTCTGGCTCCGGCTTCCGCTGCGGCCGCTGTAGCCCCCGGCGCCGGAGCGCTCGGCCCCATAAGAGCTGAGGTCATCCGGGTCGTAGGAGTCCATCTCGTAGGCGTCCCGTCGGCTGACGGGGGCCTCGGGCTCATAGGATCGGCTTGAGCTGCGGTCGTTCGATCGGCTCCCGCCTCGCGGGCGGGCGGTAGCGACGGCTTCACCGTCTCCATAGGATCGGCCTCCGCTGGCCCCAGAGGATCGGCTGCTTGCGGGCTCCGCCCGGCCGTAGCCCCCCCTCTCTTCCTTCTGGTAGGGGTAGCGCTCGATGGACCGACTTGCCGTATGCGCCCGCTTGTAGCGGTTGTCTCCGGCCCGGTCTTCGTCCTCCATGACGAATCCGGGGTCCTCATCCTCCACGACGAATCCGGGGTCCTCATCCTCCATGACGAATCCGGGGTCCTCATCCTCCATGACGAATCCGGGGTCCTCTTCTTCCTTGGCGTAGCGGCTCCTGGCAGCGCGTCGGCGATCGTCCTGCCGCTCTCGGCTGGTCGCCGCCCGTCGGCGATCGTCCTCGCGCTCTCGTTGCCGGCTGCGCTCCCGCTCACGGTCCTGTTCTGCGCGCTCTTCTTCCGCAAGCCGGGCACGGCGCTGCTCTTCGAGCTTACGGTCCTTCTCGATGCGTTCCCTCTCAATGCGCTCCCGCTCCCGGCGCTCTTGTGCAGCCTGGGCCCGGTAGTTCTCCTCGTTACGCCGCTCCTCCTCCTGCCGAATGCGATGCTCTTCGGCCCGCCGTTCCTCGTCGGCCCGCATGCGCTCCAGCTCTCGCCGCCGTCGCTCCTCGGCGGCCTTTTGGGCGAGCCGCTCTTCCTCGGCCTTGCGCGCGGCATCCGCTGCCTCTCGTTTTGCCCGGGCCTTCTTCCGATCAGCCGGAGACCCCGGCGCCATCTCGTCGAGATCCATCTCGTCCAGATCGGAATCCAAGTCGTCCAGGCCCAGGGGATCGTCGTCGGCGTCAGCGTCCCGAATCTTCCGGCCGTGTCGGTCTCGCTCCATCCAATCCGGTCGCTTCTCTTCTTCCACGAGATCGCCGAAGTCGTCGTCGTCGGCGAACATCGGGCCACTCGAGCGTTCTGGGGGCTCCTCTTCGACGACCGGTCGCTTGCCCGTCAGCAGCTCGACGACCAGGAGGGGGATCTCCTCCAGAAGCGAATCGGGGCTACGGTCCAAGGTGAGGTTCACCTCGCGGATGACGTGAGCGTTGGCGCCGCTGACCAGCTGCACACTCAGTGCGTAGCGGTCCTTTCCGATGCCCTTGACCTGCCCGGTGATGACCTTCTGGAAGCGGTTCCCCCTGGCGTAGTTCGTGATGCAGGTATTGTCTTCGCCGCAGGCTTCTCCCACCTCACTCGTGTCGGCTGAGAGGACGAGTTCGAAGTTGCCTCGGATGTCGGCTTCGGTCGAAACGAGGGAGCCGATGTTGTCGGCTGCGCCCCGGGTTACCCCGGCCCCTACAGTGAAGGGAAGGACCCCGCAGGTCTCAGCCCGGGCCGCTGCAGGCGCTCCCATGGAAGCCGCCAAGAGGAGCAAGGCGAAAAGGGAGGGCAGGGCTTGGGGGCATAATCGACCCATCGACAATCGGACTCCGGGCTAGGGAACGAGAGGGCGCAGACTTGTGCGACCGATCCGAGGATACACAGGCAGTGCAAGCTGCCTAGGGAGATCTCGGTAGAGGGAGGGATCCGAAGAACTCTCAAGGCCTTCGCAACAAGTTCTCAACGGATTCGGCGGGACCGAGCGCCGCCGGGCACTTTAGCTGGTCACTGGACTGACCGGCTCAGGACAACCGCCCCGGCTGTGTCGCCCAGCACGTTGACCGCTGTCCGGCCCATGTCCAGGAAGCGGTCGACGGCGAGGATGAGCCCGATTCCTTCCAGGGGGAGGCCGACCGCCTCGAAGACCATGGCCATAGTGACCAGTCCGGCAGAGGGGATTCCGGCGGCCCCGACCGAGGCTGCCATGGCCGTAATCACCACGACAATCTGCTGGCCTGCGTCCAGATCGATGCCGACCACCTGCGCGACGAAGAGGGCGGCGATGGCCTCGTACAAGGCGGTGCCGTCCATGTTGATCGTCGCTCCAAGCGGCAAGACGAAGGAAGCGACGGACTTGGGTACCCCGAGCTCTTGTTCGCAGGTCTCTATGGTGACGGGCAAGGTAGCGGCCGAAGACGAGGTCGAAAACGCGACGAGCAGGGCGGGTCGAGCCCCTCTGAGCCATTCGAGAGGCTTCCGCCGCCCAACGACGGCGACAATCGACGGCAAGACCACTGCCCCGTGAATGGCCAGGGCGAGTACGACACACAGCGCGTAGCGCCCGACCGCAGTCAAAGCGTCGAGACCGCCTTCGCTCAGGCTGGAGACGAGCAGGCCGAGGACGCCCAGCGGTGCCACCAGCATGAAGAGCCCGACCGCCCTCATGACCCAGCGCTCCGCCACCCGGAAGAAGGACACGACGGGTCCGCCCACCCGGCCTACTGCGATCAAGATCATCCCCAGCAGCAAGCAGGCCGCGATGATGGTGAGGATGTCGCCCCGGGCCAGCGAGTGGATGGGATCCAGCAGGGTCTCTCCGAAGACGCGCTTGAGCATTCCACCTACGCCCATGCCGGAGCCCGTCAGTGCCTTGTCGGGAACCTCTCCGAGGGCGAGCTGGGTGCCGATGCCTGGTCGGATCAGGTTGACCACCGTCAGGCCGACGACTGCGGCAAGTGCGGTTGTCGCCATGTAGTAGGCCAGTGCGCGCCCCCCGAGCTGGCTGACTTTGGTCAGGTCCCCCATGCTGGTCACTCCAACGACCAGGGACGTGACGATCACGGGAATGACGAGGAGCTTGAGGCCTCGGATGAACAGCGCGCCGGCTCCCTCCAGCGGCGAGACCAGCGACCGGATCTCGGGGTCGGAGTGCGCCCACAGGCCCAGAGGCAAGCCGACCACCACCGCCAGCCCAATCCACCCGGTCAGGGTCTGCGGCAGCCAGCGGGGAAGGGTGCGCGGTTCGGAGGGCGGTGGGGCTTCGACCATGAGCCGGTGAGGCTACCGCATGCTGGCGCGCCTGGCCTGCTATTCCGCCCCGGTTGTCTGGGACGGTTGGCTTGGGCCGGCGGATGGGCTTCCGGGCGGTGTGGGCGATGGGGTACCTTGCGCCTGTGCGGATTCTGATCGCCAGCCGGACCTTTCCCCCGGATGCCTACGGTTCGGCTTCGACCGTCCTACACCACCTGTGGCAGCGCCTTCGCCGGGAGCACGAGGTCGAGCTCGTCTGCGGCTGGACCCGGGATCCCTCGCTCCTGCCCTCCGCCGCCAAGGCGGTCGAGATTCAGGCCTTTGGCCCCCTGCAGTCCCGTTTTCGCCTCGATCTCGCGGTGCGCAAGGCGGCGCTGCTCTTCCGGCCCGAGGTTGTGCTGGCGCACGGAACCGAGGTGCCAACGTCCCTCCGCCCGACGGTGACGCTGCTTGCCGATCCCTTCTCCTCCTCCCGGGACTGGAACCGCCTCCAAGCCGTACGGGACAAGGTGGTGCGGGACCGCATCCAGGCGGCGCGCATCGCCCTCGCCCCCAGCGAGGCCGCCCGCAAACAACTGGAAGACAACGGCGTGCGTCACTCGCGCTTGCGGGTGGCTTGGCCCGGTGTCGACACCACTCGTTTCCTGCCCGACCCCTCGGTTCCCCCCTTGCCCCGAAGCGCGGCCGACGGCCCCATTCGTTTGCTCTACGCCGCTCGGATGATTCCGGGCAAGGGTCAGCACGTTGCTATCGAGGCGGTCAAGGGGCTTCCAGCGCGGCTCCGGCGCAGGGTGGTCTTGGATTTGGTCGGACCGGCAGTTGACTCCGGCTACCTCTCTGGCCTCAAACGCCGCGCCGCCGATGCGCCGGTCGACTTTCACCTCCAGGTGCCCGATCTCGTGCCCTGGTACCGCAAGGCCCACA